>JAIRLS010000014.1 GCA_031259205.1 Bacteroidales bacterium
TGACGGACTTTTTCAATATGGTCAGTACTAAATATTGTTCGGAATTAAATACGTTATTAACGTTAAACTTCCAATTTTTTGACGAGCCCAATGCACAAAACATGACCGCGTGAAGTATACACAAAAGGACACGGAGAGAAACACGGAATGACATGGTATCATGTCCGTTTATCAAAGAAACGGCAACAGGATATTTTTTATGAAAACCAAACTTTCTTTCGCATAACGGATTCTACTTTTAAATATAGCTTATATTCAACAATATAGATAAAAATTTGAAGGAGAATAGAGCATATCGTCAAAATTTTACCGGACAATGGCGATACAAAATATTGGTCACTGTATTTGTCATCCAAAAAAAAATCCCATCTTTGCAAGTCCAAAACCTTACGTCATGATAGATTTTTTTCGCAACAAATTTGAAGAGGTCATTGCGGTACAATCGGTAGAGAACTTGTCGCATCAGGATCTTGCCCGGATGAAGTGGCTGCTGGGCGACGCCGTTCATCTGGAAACGGCTGTAATTGAAGGATGGTTCGTCGGTCCGCGTCGGGAGATGATCACGCCATGGAGTACCAACGCAGTGGACATCACCCAAAACATGAACCTGCGCGGCATCGTTCGCATGGAGCGTTATTTCCCGTCCATGCCGCCGAAAAAGGATGCGCCTCTCCACTACGATCCGATGCTGCAAAAGCTTTACCATCACCTCGACAGCAATATCTTCCTTATCGACAGGCAACCGGAGGCCATCCGTTATGTGGACGACATTGCTGCCTGCAACCGGCAGGAAGGTCTTGCGCTTAGCCCCGATGAGATAGACTATCTGAAACAGTTACAGCAAAAAACAGGACGACAGCTCACCGACAGCGAGATTTTCGGATTTTCACAAGTCAATTCCGAACATTGCCGCCACAAAATTTTCAACGGACGTTTTGTCATTGACGGAAAAGAAAAGCCGTTCACGCTGTTCGGGCTGATCAGGCGAACGTCGGAAATGAATCCCAACAAAATCATCTCCGCCTACAAAGACAATTGCGCCTTTATCGAAGGGGCGGAAGTGCAACGCTTTGTTCCGGAAAGAAGCGATCAACCGGCTTTTTTCACGGTACGCACCGAACAGACGGTGATTTCGCTGAAAGCCGAAACCCATAATTTCCCCACCACGGTAGAGCCGTTCAACGGAGCGGCTACCGGCAGCGGCGGAGAAATACGCGACCGTCTGGCAGGCGGGAAAGGCTCCATACCGGCGGCAGGCACTGCCGTATATATGACCTCATACCCTCGCATGGAAGAGAAAACAGGTCGCGTATGGGAAAAAATCCAACCGCCGCGACCATGGCTTTACCACAGCCCGCTGGATACCCTCATCAAAGCCTCCGACGGAGCCAGCGATTTCGGCAACAAATTCGGACAACCGCTTATCTGCGGGAGCCTCCTGACCTTCGAACATGCGGAAGCCTCCCGAAAATACGGATTCGACAAAGTGATTATGCTGGCCGGCGGCGTCGGTTACGCACGAAAAGCCGACAGTGCAAAGGAAACGCCTGTCCCCGGAGATAAAGTGATATTGCTGGGGGGCGATAACTACCGCATCGGCATGGGCGGAGGCGCCGTATCATCGGTAGCCACCGGCGAATACGGCAACGCCATTGAAATGAATGCCGTACAACGCTCCAATCCGGAAATGCAGAAAAGAGTGGCCAACGCTATCCGCGCCCTGACGGAAATGGAAAAGAATCCCATCGTATCCATCCACGACCACGGCGCCGGCGGACATCTCAACTGCCTGTCCGAACTGCTGGAAGCCACCGGCGGCATAATTGAACTCAACCGACTGCCTGTCGGCGATCCTACGCTTTCCGACAAGGAAATCATCGGCAACGAATCGCAGGAACGCATGGGGTTAATACTGAAACAACAGGACGTCGACGTCCTGCTCCGTATTGCCGAACGCGAACGCGCTCCGATGTATGTCGTGGGAGAAGCTACCGGCGACCGTCGCTTCACTATTGTTGATTCCCGCACCAGCGAGAAACCCGTCGATCTGATGCTGGACGACATGTTCGGTAACACGCCTGAAACGGTAATGACCGACCATACCGTCAACAAATCTTTTGAACCGGTTGTTTACGAAAATTACCGGATACAGGAATATGTGGAAAACCTGCTGCAAATGGAAGCGGTTGCATGCAAAGACTGGCTCACCAACAAAGTAGACCGTTCGGTGACCGGACTGGTAGCCCTGCAACAGACGGCAGGCGAAATACAACTTCCGCTGAACAACCTCGGCGTGGTCGCACTGGATTATCAAGGAGTGAAAGGGATCGCTACTTCTATCGGTCATGCGCCGGGCGTAGCTTTGCTGAACGCAGCCGCCGGCTCGCGCATGGCTATTGCCGAAGCGCTGACCAATCTGGTCTGGGCGCCTCTCGAATCCGGTTTGAAGGGCGTTTCGCTAAGCGCCAACTGGATGTGGTCGTGCAGAAACGCCGGCGAGGACGCGCTCCTCTATGAAGCCGTAGAAGCCGCCTCAGAATTTGCACTTGGGCTTGGTATCAACATCCCTACGGGAAAAGATTCCCTTTCGATGACGCAGAGATACCCCGGAGGAGAAACGGTGCTCTCCCCGGGAACAGTGATTATTTCAACCGTCGGACAGGTATCGGATATCCGCAAAACGGTGCGGCCGGTGATGGCTAACGACGAAGCGACGCATCTCATCTATGTCGATCTTTCGGGAATGCCGTTCGCACTGGGAGGAAGCAGTTTCGCACAAATACTCGGCAAAATAGGCGGTCCTGTTCCGGACGTTAGAGATACGGCGTATTTTGCAAAAGTGTTTGATACGATACAACGCTTGATAAGAAAGGAAATGATCGTTGCCGGACATGATGTTTCCGCCGGCGGACTGATCACCGCCTTGCTGGAGATGTGTTTTGCCAACAGCGAAGGCGGTTTGGAGGTCGATCTTACAAGCATCACCGACGTATACAAGGAAAACGCCGGCGTCATCCCGGCGCTGTTTGCGGAAAACCCTGCGCTGGTGCTGCAAATCAATGAAGCTGACAACGTCAAGGTACATGAAATTTTCGGCGAAGCCGGCGTCAAGGCATACACCATCGGAAAACCCATCGCCAAACGGATTGTACGCGTCTTCCACGAAGGCGAGAAGTACAAATTCGATATCGACCAGTTGCGCGACCTGTGGTTCAAGACCTCTTACCTGCTCGACTGTTGCCAAAGCGGGAAACAAAAAGCCACAGAACGTTTTTCCAATTACAAATTCCAACGGCTTGAATACTGTTTTCCGGCACATTTCAAAGGCACTTTCGCCCAGTACGACGTCCGTCCCGACCGCACGACGCCGACAGGGATACGGGCTGCCGTTATCCGCGAACAAGGCTCGCAGTGCGACCGCGAAACGGCATGGATGATGTACCTTGCCGGCATGGACGTGAAGGACGTACATACCTCCGACTTGACAGAAGGACGCGAAACGCTGGAAGACGTACAGATGATCGTGTTCGTAGGCGGCTTTGCCAATTCCGACGTGCTGGGGTCTGCCAAAGGATGGGCGGGCGCCCTCCTGTACAACGAAAAAGCAAAATCAGCTCTGGATCGCTTTTATAGCCGTCCCGACACGCTGAGCCTCGGCATCTGCAACGGCTGCCAGCTAATGATGGAATTGGGGCTGCTTCATCCCGAAGACGGACAAAAACCCGTCATGGAACATAACGACTCCCACAAGTTCGAAAGCGCCTTTGTCAATGTCACCATTCCCGACAACCATTCGGTCATGCTCCGGTCGCTGTCGGGTTCGCGACTGGGCATCTGGGTAGCGCACGGCGAAGGCAAATTCCGCCTTCCCCTGCCGGCAGACCATTACCATGTGGGGATGAGATTCAGCTACGACAGTTATCCTGCCAATCCCAACGGATCGCCCGACGGTATCGCCGCCCTCTACAGCAAAGACGGACGCCATCTGGCCATGATGCCACACCTCGAACGTGCAGTCTATCCGTGGAACTGGGCGCATTATCCGGCCAACCGGCAGCATGATCAGGTGACGCCCTGGATAGAAGCATTTGTAAACGCCGCCGAATGGATACAAAAACAGGCGAAGAGTGAAAAATGAACAACATCTCCGCTCTACTCTGCCGGTTTTATATCTGTGTAATCCGTATGGATCTGCGCAAGTCAATTGCCCGACTTTAACCCACATTGCAACTTTTCAAGTTGTAAATATCTTATATTTATGCTATTCTATTTTTAAGAATAGCTTTTGAGGTACTGCAAATGTGGCGAACGGGATTTATTTAAAGGAAAAGGAAAAGAAAAAGGAACGGGATGATGTCCCACTTTACCCCTCAAACGTATTGAAACACACGGTTGCATTTGTTTTGTGGCATATAAAAACGTATAAGGAACTGAAACGCATCTTGAGGTTAAGTGGGAGCGATTTGAGTGTAGATAAGGTTTTGAATATTGCAGAACAATAACAACCCTAAAAATCAAGTTGCCTGCATGTGGACAAACCTTGACTGAAACGATGATTATAACTCCCAAGCACAAAACTATTGCCCTGCGATTTGAGGAAAATTTCTGAATCTCTTTTTAGGGTGAGGCATTGACGAAGTCGGGAGAACAACTCCCTCGTTTTCATCCTGTTCCATGCGCTTTATCAATGAGTTCCTCTATTTCAGGAGGGTTGAATTTCTGATTTACGAAAGATATTCCCGCAAACAGGCTGACGGTTTTAGATATTTTTTGTATCTTTACCTTTTGGAAGTTCATGTGTCTTATTATCGTTCGACAGCGTAAAGGTATGTGAATTTTAAACCCTGCAAAGCGCTCGTTAATATCTTTATTATAGCGCTTTGTGGCAAGGTAAATGAAAAACAGGTACGAATGTAAGAATATTTTAATAATTTAAAGTTTATCAATATGACAAAAAAATGGATTTGTACGGTATGCGGTTATGTTCATGAAGGGAACGAACCGCCGGAGACGTGTCCTCAATGTAAACAGCCGAAGAGCAAGTTTAAGGAAATGTCGGTCGAAGAAGGCGCTCTGAAATTTGCCGATGAACATGTTCTCGGCGTTGCCAAAGGCGTTGATCCTGTTATTTGGGAGGGTTTGCAGGCCCATTTCATGGGCGAGGCTACCGAAGTAGGCATGTATCTTGCCATGAGCCGTCAGGCAGACCGTGAAGGATACCCCGAAATTGCCGAATCATTCAAGCGTTATGCTTTCGAGGAAGCCGAACATTGCGCCAAATTTGCCGAATTGTTAGGCGAAGTAGTGTGGGACACCAAGACCAACCTGAAAAAACGCATGGAAGCCGAAGCCGGCGCCTGCGAGGATAAGAAACGCATCGCCACGCTGGCAAAACAGCAAAACCTCGACGCTATCCACGATACTGTTCACGAAATGTGCAAGGACGAAGCGCGACACGGGAAAGGATTTGAAGGCCTGTACAACAGGTATTTCAAAAACAGGTAATGCCCGTATGTGCAGTTAGAGGCGGTTTCAAAAGTCGATTTAACCGCAAAGAACGCAAGAACGGCTATAAAAAAGGTAAAAGTATTACTTGAACATCCTTACTTTTGACCTTTGGGTGAAAAAACACTTTTGATATGGCTTTTGATCATTTCAACAGGATCACCTTATAGTCGGAGGGAATTTTCATGTTAACGAGTTGGGGCCGGTCAAACAGAAAGTCCTGAAACTCGGCTGTGATTCGTATTGGGCGACGGTTCATGGAAAAGACAATATGCAGGGACGAAGGAAGCGAAAATTGAAGGAAATCCCGAAACCCGGCATACCGGACCGTAGAAGCGGACGGGTAAGCGGAAACGCTTTCAATATGACGGTTTTCGTCCATCCGGAGTTCAACGCGGGCGTTGTCGCCGGTAAGGGTAAGCGCCCGTGGGCGGGTAACGGCAGTGAAACCAAGTTTCCGGTACGTCTGCTCGCAAGCGTCTGCGGTGAACAGCAAGTGTAAACTCATGGGATTGACCGGATAACCTGTCATCCGGCTCAGGTATTGATTGCTCCCCTTATAACAGATACGTTCCAAACGGTTCAGTACAATAAAAGAGTCTTTTTCAATCACGCCTCTGAATATTTCCACCAGCATTACCCCACGAAAGTAGCAGATACTGTCGGGGCGAATGTAAAGACTTCCGCTCATCCGGTAGGACTTGTCGCCGTCTGTTATGTCCCACCTGCATTTGGGAATCGAAATACTTCCTATCGGATAACAGGATGCGAAAAAACCTTTGTTGTGAACGGATTCCTTTGTCGCAACGGTTTTGCCTGTTCGACATGAAGCGAGCGTCGCCACGGTCAGGCATAGCATCCACACGAAATATCTGTATGTTTTCATTGAAAAACGAAAATAAGTTTCAAATATACATGAAATTTCCAAATTACACGCGGACGGATAAAAATCGGTTAATTCTTTTTTCGAGGCGTTGTGAAAAATGACTTAATTCTTCTAACCTCCGCGAAAGCGCGAAGGGGCGAATGTTGAGGCGAAAGGCTTTCGCCTGAAGGCACGAAGGAACAACACGGATGGGACAACCCACTGACCGATAGCGCCTCAAAAAAAGATGTAGCTCCGGAAAAAATATGTTGTCCGTATTCATATTTTGATTATTTTTGCAGCGAATTTGGCTCCGTAGTTCAGTTGAATAGAACGTCAGATTCCGGTTCTGAAAGTCACAGGTTTGAGTCCTGTCGGAGTCACTGAAGTTTTTCATGAGGATACACGTTCAACGTGCATCTTATCAACAAATAAAGATATAAAATAGTTTTGCGACAAAAATCATCAATATGTCACTAAAGGATATTTTAGTTATATCAGGTCAGAGCGGGCTTTTCAAGTACGTTTCCAAAGGGAAAGCGACCATTATTGTGGAAAACATGATTGACCGCCGGCGTACCGGCATACCCTCTACGGCAAAAATCAGTATGTTGAACGATATCGCTGTTTTTACCGAGAAGGAGGAACTTCCTTTGCGGGAAGTGTTAAAAAAGATACAGTCGAAGGAGAACGGCGGAGCAGCGATTTCTCATAAATCGCCCGATACGGAATTGAGGCAGTATTTCGAAGCCGTCCTTCCCGATTATGACAAGGACAGGGTGTATCTGTCGGACATTCGTAAAGTGCTGATGTGGTACAACGCCTTGCTGGACTTGGGCATTACCGATTTCGAACCGGACACGCCGGAAACGCCGGACACGCCTGATACGCCGGATACGCCGGACACTCAACAAGCACAATAGTTACAAACGTCATAAATTTTAATTGAATCAAAAAAAATGAAAAAATCCATTGCCATTTTAACCGGCGGCGGTCCCGCACCCGGAATGAATACAGTTGTAGGTAGCGTAGCAAAAGCATTTTTGCAGAAAGGGTACCGCGTAATAGGTCTTCACGGCGGTTACAGCGGTTTGTTCCGTCCCGATCCCCGCACGGTGGATATTGATTTTGTGTTTGCCGACCGCATCGTCAATCGCGGAGGATCAACCGTCATCATGAGCCGTTTTAAACCTGCCGACAAGGATTTTGCCGAGAATTTCAACCTGAAGTTTTTTACAGACAATAATGTGAAATTGCTGGTGACTGTCGGCGGCGACGATACGGCTTCCACCGCCAACCGCGTGGCCAAATTCCTTGCTGAAAAGCAACACCCGATTGCCAATATTCACGTGCCGAAAACCATTGACAATGATCTTCCGCTGCCGGAAGGAACGCCTACTTTCGGCTTCCAGTCGGCACAGGCACAGGGGACAGCGACAGGCCGCATCTTTTACGAAGATGCGCGTACCAGCGAAAACTGGTTCATCGTTTCGGCGATGGGACGTTCGGCGGGACATCTCGCGTGGGGCATCGGCTCTGCCTGCCACTACCCGATGATCGTAATCCCGGAGATGTTTAATAAAACGGCCATCACCATAGATAAGATATGCAACCTGCTGATTTCTTCCATTATCAAACGAAAACTCGCAGGGATTGACTATGGCTGCGCAATGGTATCGGAAGGCGTTTTCCATGCCTTGAGCGAGGACGAAATCAAAAATTCAGGTATCCATTTCAGTTACGACGAACATGGACATCCCGAGTTGGGAAAAATATCCAAAGCGGCTATTTTTAGCGAGCTTGTAGATAAACGGCTGAAAGCCTTGAATATCAAAGTTAAGACACGTCCGGTAGAAATCGGCTATGATTTGCGCTGTTCCGCGCCTATCGCTTACGATCTCGTGTACTGCTCGCTGCTGGGCTTTGGCGTGTACAAACTGTTCAGTCAAGGCGCTACAGGCTGCATGGTATATGTGAAATCCAACGGCGAAGTTTCTCCTCTTTACCTGAAAGATTTACAGGATACTGTAACGGGAAAAATCCCGCCGCGACTGGTGGACATCGACAGCCCCCAAATATATACCATTATCGGTAATGTGTTGAGCTACATCACCGGCGACGATTACGAAGCAGCCAAAAAATACGTGCCGAATCCGGAAGATTTCGATTTTAGAAAAATCCTGAAATGGTAGTTTCTACGAAGCAATACCGGAAAACGGTTTCCGAAAATAACGGAAACCGTTTTTTGATGTGGAATTTCGCTTTCCGGCCTGAAAAAACGACGTTTTTTGAAGAAATCTTGCGAAAAGAATGAAATATCTTGCGTTATGTTTTAGTCATTAAGATACGTGGAATCCTATTCGTTATCGGATTTTAACCAATTGGTGCGACAATCGTTGGAACAGTCATTACCGGACATGTACTGGATTGTGGCGGAAATTAACGAAATCAGCATCAACAAAGGCCACTGTTTCATGGAACTGATTGAGAAAGACCGTGAAGGAGAGCAGATTATTGCCAAAGCCCGCGCCAACATCTGGGCGTATCATTTCAGGATGTTGCATCCCTATTTCAAAAGCATGACAGGCCATGAACTGGCCGCCGGCTTGAAGGTGATGGTTCGAGTAAGCGCTTCGTTTCATGAACTTTACGGATTCAGTTTGCAGATAAGCGACATCAATCCCTCCTTTACGGCAGGCGATTTGGCGCTGCAAAAACAGCAAATACTGTATCAATTGGAAACGGAGGGAGTCATTGATATGAACAGGGAATTGGAAATGGCGGAAGTCCCGTTAAGGATTGCTGTGATATCCTCGTCTTCGGCGGCGGGATACGGCGACTTTTCCGACCAGTTGCGCGGCAATCCCGCAGGCTACGCTTTCCATCCCGTCCTGTTTCCTGCCCTCATGCAAGGCCACGAAGCCGAAAAATCCGTTACGGAAGCGCTGGAAAGAATTTTTGATTGCCGGGATGATTTTGATGTGGTGGTCATCATTCGAGGAGGTGGCTCCCAAAGCGACCTGCATTGTTTCAACAGCTACCGGATAGTCAGCTCTATTGCGCAGTTTCCCCTTCCCGTCATTACAGGCATAGGACACGAACGCGACGAAACTATTGCCGACCGCGTTGCCCATACCGCGCTAAAAACCCCCACCGCAACGGCTGAATACCTGATTGACCGCGTTGCCCGGTTCGACGGTTATTTGTGGGAATTGTCGCAACGACTGGTGTCGGCGACGGAAACCGTCCTGCAACCTGCTGTGGAAAATTTGAAGGAACAGACATATCGGTTACGTCATGTTCTACAAACCGCCGTTCATCAACAGGAAAAATGGTTGATGGAGTATTCTTTCCGGTTTAATCGCGCCGCAAGCGATGCGTTATCGCGCAAACAGACCGAACAACGCCAGCGGGAAGCCGTTCTTCGTTCGGCAGTGCAAAACACCCTCTCGGTAAGGAAAAACGTATTGCCGGAATTGGAAAAACGCCTCAACAACGCCTTCCGGACAAGGTTCAACGTCGAAAAAATGCAGATTGTCCGGTGGGAGGACAAAATACATCTGCTCAATCCTGCACGCTTGATGGAAAGGGGTTATTCTCTCACACTTTCCGGCGGACGAATCGTTCGCAGTATTGACGAACTTGCGGAAGGGCAATCCATCGAAACTCGCTTCAAAGACGGTTCCGTCGAAAGCGTCGTAGTAAGAATGGTTGCCGAAGAAAAATAAACGCAAGCCTTTACAGCACCAGCATCGCGTCGCCGTATGCACCGAACCGGTATTTTTCTTTCACCGCCAATTCATAAATATCCATCAGCCGTTCGTAACCGGTGAAGGCGGACGTCATCATCATCATCGTGGACATGGGCAGGTGGAAATTGGTCACGATGGAGGTGGGGACAGCTACTTCATAGGGCGGAAAGATAAATTTGTTCGTCCACGTGTCGGCAGGCTTCAGCCTTCCGTTGGTGGATACGGAACTTTCCAATGTTCTCAGCACGGTGGTGCCTACCGAACAGACCTCAGCTTTTTTGTCCTTTGCCGCATTGATTACTTTGGCAGCTTCTTCGGAAACAAGCATTTGTTCGGAGTCCATTTTATGTTTGGTGAGGTCTTCCACATCGACGCCCCGGAAATTGCCCAATCCCATGTGAAGGGTAATCTCTGCCGTGTCGATTCCTTTAATTTCGAATCGTTTAAGCAGTTCGCGGCTGAAGTGCAGGCCGGCCGAAGGAGCTGCTACGGCGCCTTCGTGTTTGGCAAAGATCGTCTGGTAGCGTTCTTTGTCGTCCGGGATGGCCTCGCGTTTGATGGATTTCGGCAACGGCGTTTTTCCCATCGAGAACAGGATGGATTTGAATTTCGCATGGTCGCCGTCGAAGAGGAAGCGAAGCGTTCGGCCCCGCGAGGTCGTATTGTCAATCACTTCGGCTACCAATGCGTCATTATCCCCGAAATAAAGTTTGTTGCCGATGCGGATTTTGCGTGCCGGATCCACCAATACGTCCCACAAACGCTGTTCGGCATTTAGCTCCCTCAGCAGGAAGACTTCAATCTGCGCACCGGTTTTTTCCTTATTGCCGTGCAGTCGGGCAGGAAAGACCTTGGTATTGTTAAAAACGACGACATCGCCCTCATTGAAATAGTCAATGATATTTTTAAAGACGCGATGTTCGATGTGGTCATACTTTCGGTTGATGACCATCAAACGGGATTCATCCCGATGAGCCGCCGGGAATTTGGCTATCAGCTCCGGCGGAAGGTGAAATTTATACTGTGAAAGTCGCATGTTATGATAGGTTTAGGTTATGGCATTTTAAAGAACTAATTTTTGGAGGGCTTGTTCGAAGAGTTCGGGTATCAAGGCCTCGTTAACCTTAAAGTTTCCGATGGCCGTTCTCCTCAAACCGGTCAAACAGGCTCCGCTATGCAGCCGCGTTCCCAGATCGCGGGCAAACGCCCTGACATAGGTGCCTTTGCTGCATCGCATTTTTATTTCGACTACAGGCGGTTCGAAACGGATCACTTCCAAACGGCTGATATGAATTGCGTTGGGAGGCAATTCGATGTTCGAACCTTTTCTGGCAAAGGTATAGGCACGTTTTCCCTGCCATTTTTTTGCCGAGAACAAAGGAGGCACTTGCTGCGTTTCGCCCAAAAAACTTTCCAGCGTTTGTTCCAGCAATTCCCGCGTGATATGCTCAAAAGGGAATAGGCCGCTGGTTTCGGTTTCCAGATCGCAGGACGTCGTTGTGCGTCCCAATTCAATGACGGCTATGTATTCCTTATCCATATCCGTCCACTCGCGAATGCGCTTGGTGGCTTTTCCCGAACAGACGATCATCAGTCCGGTGGCCAGCGGGTCGAGCGTTCCGGCATGTCCTACCTTTAATTTTTTTATTTTCAACTTGTGGGTGATAAGGTTGCGTGTTTTTTGCACCACGTCAAACGATGTCCACCGCAAGGGTTTATCTATTAAAATCACTTGTCCGTCAATAAAATCTGCGGCTATAGGGCTACTATCCTGATGAAACAGGCGGAGGGGAATTTCGTCCAGCATTCCTGTTTAATTGAAGATGAGCACTGCTGTGCCGACGACAGCACAATAAACCGCAAACCAGATGAGTTTGCCTTTTTTCACTAATTTCAACATCCACGAACAGGCAAAGAATCCCGATACAAAAGCGGCAACAAACCCCGTTAGAAGCGATAAAAAAGGGATTGTCGATGTTTCCGACGATAAACCGCCGCCGGCCAAGTCGAGGAAACATTGACCAAGTATGGGAATCAGCACCATCAGGAAGGAGAAGCCGGCTATGTTTTCTTTCCTGTTTCCCAGTAAAATGCCCGTCGAAATGGTTGCTCCCGAGCGGGAAAGACCGGGCATGACGGCACATGCCTGTGCGACGCCGATAATGAACGCATCCGTAAACGTAATTTTCTCTTTTTGCCGTGGACGGGCGTAATATGCAAACGCCAGCAAAGCGGCTGTCAGCAACAGCATGGCGCCAACAATCGTTAATCCGCCGGAGAAGATTTCTTCCACTCTGTCCTTCCATAATAATCCGACAACGGCCACCGGAACGGCAGAAAGCAATAATTTGGCTATGAGCCTTGTTTCTTCGTTCCATGCAAACCGGAACAAACTCCGCACCAGTTGAAGGATTTCCCGACGCAACACAATGACGGTACTCAACACCGTAGCGGTGTGCACTGCAACGGCAAAGGTCAGGTTATCAGTGACGGGAACATCCAACAAAGCAGCGCCAATGTTCAAATGCCCGCTACTGCTTACCGGCAAAAATTCGGTAAACCCCTGTACTATTCCTAAAATAAGCGCTTCGATGCAATCCATTAGATATCTTGAAAAAAAAAATTCTACAAAAAATGTGCCGTAACATTAAGGATGAATTTTAAAATACAAAAAAAACATCAATAATGTATTGCTATTTTAAAATAAGTATGTACCTTTGCATCGCTTATTCAGGATGTTATTTGCATATTCCTCAGTAGCTCAGTTGGTTAGAGCACCTGACTGTTAATCAGGGAGTCGTAGGTTCAAGTCCTACCTGGGGAGCTATTGATGAGGGGCTATCGTTAAAATCGGGTATTTCGGACGGTGTTTGTTGCTGTAAGAGTTGATCTTCCCCCAGACGGTTTTTTATTTCTTCCAAAAATGTTCGTATTTGTTGCAATGAACGGACAACATGGAAATTATTGTCGGCGTCGAGGCGGTTTTCCCTGATTTTCTTTCGAGCGCCTTTCAGCGTCATGCCGCGTTTTTTTACGTAGTAATGAATAAGCCCTATTGCGTCGATGTCCTTTTGAGTGAACAGGCGGTTTCCTTTTTTGTTTTTTTGCGGACGGATAATATCAAATTCATTTCCCCAATAGCGTATCAACGAAGCGTTGACGCCAAATTTAGCGGCTACTTCCCCAATGGAGTAAAAATGTTTTTCTTCGTCCACAGGGGGTGTTTTAGGGTTTGTGTTCTTTTCCATCTTTTTAGTCGAATGTTTTGCCGACATTAGCCAAATCGTGCATCAGCACATATTGTTCGGGCGTCAGGTCGATAAAAAAATAATTGATGGGGTTCATCGGTTTGCCGTTTTTGTGCACCTCGTAGTGCAGGTGCGGGCCGATGGATATGCCTGTGTTGCCGACCGTTCCGATGACTTGTCCCCGTTTCACTTTGTGGCCTTCTTTTACGGCATAGGCGTCGAGATGGGCATAAAGCGTCCGGTAGCCGTTGCCATGGTCGATGATCAGGCAATCGCCGAAGCCTGTCATTACGCCTTTCTGTGCCACGGTTCCGTCGCCCGTAGCGTACACTTTGGTGCCGATGGGCGCGGTAAAATCCATTCCTTTATGGAAAAATTTAGTCCCGAAGATGGGATGTATCCTTTCTCCGAAACCGGAAGCGGTATGGCTCAAATCATTGTTGTCGACCGGCTGTATGGCAGGACGCGAGCGCAATGTCTGTTCCTGCTTTTTCGTCTGGTTGAGCAGTTCATCATAGGATACGGATTGAATGTGCATTTGTCTGGCAAGTTTGTCGATCTGTTGATCGACTTCCCGTATCAGATCCGAGTTGGAATAGTTCCTCAGTTTTTCGTAGCGGTTTATTCCGCCCGTTCCAGCCTGTCGTACCGTTTGCGGGATGGGTTCGGATTCGAAAATCATGCGGTAAATATTATCGTCCCGTTGTTGTATGTCTGCCAGCACTATTTTCAACTGATCCATTTTCCGGTTAAGGTTTTGATAATTGGAAGTCATCTGGTTCAGTTCGCGTGCAATCACCCTTTCCTGCGGCGTTTCGAAAAACAGCGAAAAAGCCAAATAACTCAAAATAATGATGGTTATTGATGCGGTAAGGTACGTAAATATCTTTACGACAGTATATCGTATGGTCGTTTTGATTTTATCGTAACTTAACAGTTCCGGATTGTATTTGTACTTTGTCATGTTTACAGGTTATTTCCTTTTCTGACTTTTTTAATCGCGTGGGATTGCCCTGCTGCTCTGTGAGCCTTGATTTTGGCGCTCAGTTTTCCTGTTTTCCTGTCGTGCAGCAGCATGGCTTTCAGTTCGGCAGGCGTGTAGGTATTCAGGTTTCCGGATTTCACCAGGGTTTGCGTTTCGGTGTTGGAGAAGGGTTCGGGAGCGGTTTTTTTAACGGCGGCACGGCTTTTTTGCAGGGACATGTTGACAGGGACGCCGTTGACGAATTTCAGCGGTTTGCCGCCTTCTGACGAAATGAAATAGAAATTGTTGTCTTCGTTTACTTCCGTTATCTTGTCGTAGGAATCAGCCATTACCACCAGATAGTATTCGCCGTTCACCGTAGCAGGCATGTTGTAGAAAATCTCAAACATTCCCGCGCCATACTCGGCTTCGCCGGCCTTTTTACCCGGCGCTACCGGATAGTTGTTGAACCAGCCGCCACCCGAAAGGAAACCGGTATTGGGCACGTGGCCGTTGCCTGCGCCGTACCTTACGGTGTAGTAATCTTCGAAAATGATGCTGTACTGTTTGGCATTTTTGGCGTTGTACAGCATGTAAGTCACCGTCCAGTCCTGCGCGGGAGTGATGACAGTGTTGCCGGAGTTATATACTTCGTAGGAAAACGCGCGATTGAATTCAGGTTCGTTATCTTCCGGGGTTGTAGCCCGGTCTTCCGCATAGTAGGCGAGCAGATCGTATCCGCTGCTCAGGTTTCCGGAGCCTATGCCGTTGTTGTCTACCGTCACGTTGTTTACGTTTTGCGCCACGAATGCGGCAAAACAGAAATTTTTACAGAAAAAGTTATAGTCCACCCAGATGCTGCCGTTGTCGCCCCATGAAGTGTTCCACGAGTTGCGGACGCGGAAAGCCTGCCGAGCGTCGTCGTAGCCTACCAGCACCATAGCGTGATAGGCATGTTGCATGCCGGGATTGTTGTAGGTGTCGTTACTGATGACGCCGCTGCCTTTCCACGACATGAAACGGTCGCCCAGTTTCGCGCCGAACGCAACGGGACGTTTGGCATTCAGGTAACCCTTGAAATTGGCTACCGTCAGCCCTTCCGTTTCCGAAGCGATTTTGCGGTAGTTGGCAAGTTTGTTGTTTTCTCCTTTTCCTGTGGACGAACCGGTACAGTTTACCGATGTGGTGTAAGGGACGGTATTGAGGGAACCTATATGGTAAGCAATCATGGCGTCCAGCGCCAGTTCGAAGGTGGTGCCCTCGCAGTTGCTGTTTCTTTTTCCGGCGGGAATAGCGAGCCACAAGTCTTGCGGGCTGGTTTGGTTGTTTTTGTTCGCCAGTTGCGAAGCGTTCCATCCTTTTTCGATGGCATTCAGCGCCGTTTTCAGGTTGTATGCTGTCGCCCATGCCACGCAGGTGCCGTAAATTCCCTGATCGCCGACGGGCGGAAACTTTGATTCCAGCGACACCTCGCCTGCCAACGTATCTCCGTTGTCGGGAAAGGGGGAAATGTCCTCCGGAATGTTGTCCATGTCTTCACTTTCCGCCAGCCATCCGGTTTGCGACAATATCTGGGAGATGTAGTCGATAATTTCAAGCGCGTCCTCGCAACTGTGGAACGTCAGCGAAAACGGCGCTATCGCAATCAGGGCAATAATCAGATTTTTTTTTAAACTGTGCATAATAATGTTATCTATTTGAATATTAAGGCATGAAATTTTCTTTCAACAGAAAAAAAGTGTTTTCAAAATTCTTTTCGCTGAAGGTAGTTTGTACGAAATCGGCTGCGGACAGGAAACGGGAGGACGAAAAATCCGCATGTTTTCTGAATTGCGTATGGTGGAAAAATGCGTTGCCGTCAATCTCCATCATGCTGAAATCGGCTCTTCCTTCCACCGTATTATGGTCGAACATCAATTTTCCCTTTACGGACGTTTCCTGAAAGGACACGTTGCCGTCGAACTTTGCATTGATGCAGTACAGGTTTCCTGCAAAGGCGGCATAAACAACCGAAAAATCTTTCTCGGCGGCAATTTCTGAAAAATAACTGTCCTTTGCCCATACTGCCAAATGATTGAAAGAGGCGTTTTCGCGGAAAACAGATTGGCTGAAATTAACCGTTCCGAACACCGCCGCATCGTCAAAATCCACTTCATCGCGAAAATCGCACGACACGAATATCACATTGTTCCTGAAGCAGGTATGAACAGGCAATTTGTCTTTTCCACCTGCACGGTTGGATGTTACCCGTCCGGTGAAAATGCAATTGATAAAAAAAATGTTGGATTGTACTTCGCGTTGCAACGCTGCAACGCTGAATATCACAGGCACGCCGTCCTGCGTAAAGTCCAAATCGCCGATAATGATTTTGTCCGCCATTTGCACGGGTTTTCCTTTTTTCAAAAGTCGAACAATTTCCGACGCTTTTATCTCTCCCTTCTCTGTCCCTGTGCAGGAAAGACAGATGTTTGCAATAAGGACAACCGATACGGCATAACGCAATTGCTTCATGATACCCATTTTTATAATAAAAAAGAAGATGCAAATGTAAAAAATTTTTCCAACATATCTTTTGTCGGACATAAAAAGATTAATTCTTTTTTTGAGATGCTATGAAAAACAATTTTTCTGACCTCCACTATAACACGAATGTAGAGGCGAAAGCCATCCGCTTTGGAGAATGCGGACGTCCTGAATTGAAAATCGACGCAGTCAAAGGACTTTTAAGAGGGATGATAGGGAAAAAAGCAGAAACAAAACACGGATGGAACAGTCCACTGCCCCATAGCGCCTCAAAAAAAGAATGAACTCATTAACCGTTAATTCGCTATCGAAATATTCAAATAAAATGTTGATTATTAGATATTTATACCTACATTTTGTTCAAAATCCATACTGATTTAACAACGCCAAAAATATAATCCGCGAGAAATATTGTTTAGAAATGTATTGATTATTTCTTGACGGATCATAAAAAGACGTTTTTTGAGGATAAAAAAGCGCAAATTGCCAACAATATAATTTATGAAAATTTAACCTTTGCATTCAAATTAATCTCAATTAAAAATGACGACAAATTTCTTTACATATAATTCCCGTGGAAACCCTGTAATGACGGGCTTTGGCACGATTTTTGCAGAGAGAGAGAGAGAGAGAGAGAGAGAGAGAGACTTACAGCAGATTATACCGTAATATATACGCGCGCGCGTAATATAAGAAAAATTTTTCGGATTTTATATATAGCCACAACATATTTTTCACGTGTTGTGGCTATGACGTTTATTCTTATATGTAAATCGAAACTTATGGATGTAACGGCGAGAGCAAATACCCACAGTGGTCAACGAAAACTTGCTTTCGCCGCTTTAGTTGCACTGTGGCAAAAACCGCTATGGTGATGAAAATATTTTTGCAAATCAAAATAATAACGATTAGAAATATAAAAGGAAAGATAAATTTTAAGTTTAATAAATGTAAAATGAGTATGGAAAAAAAAGTTTGTTTTTTTGTGTATGGTTGCATGCAACTATTGTTGATAATGCGACCTGTGGAAGCGCAGGAGATCAACGATTCTTCAAAGGTTGGTTTTCCTGATACGGAGAAGATGGTGATCTCGCTGTATGACAGTAAACCGTACAAGTACATCAACGGAGCGGTATCGCATGTGTCGGGAACGGACGTTGAAAACATTTCCGGCATGAACCGTTTGAATTTACTAGCCGGACGAATGGCCGGACTACTTGTTTACAATCTGGACGGTTTGCCGGGTTATGAAAATTCAACGATAAGAGTACGCGGTAATCATACGTTCACCAGCAATCTGTCTCCGGTGATATTGATCGACGGAAAAATAGACGATGCGACAATGTTAGACCCGTATGATATTGAGAGTATCGTGTTGCTGAAGGATGCTGCCAGCACCGCTATGTATGGTTTGCAATCCGCTAATGGCATTATTCTAATCAATACCCGGAAAGGAGAGGCAGGTAGGATAAAAGTAAATTTTAATACGGAAACCTCTTTTTCGCAACCTACCCGCATGCCGAAATATTTGGACGCTTACAATTACGCTCTTCTGTACAATGAGGCGCAGTTGAACGATGACCCTTCCGCAACCCCAAAGTACGACGACACTGCATTAGAGGCTTACCGTACAGGCAGCGATTCGTATAAATATCCCAATGTGAACTGGGTGGATGAATTTCTAAAAAAGAATTACGTATTGACCCGGAATAACATTAATGTAAGCGGAGGAGGAAAAACGGCACGTTACTATGTAGCAGCCAACTATCTTTACAACAGCGGCGTGTTCAACGTGGACGAGGACATTAATACCTATAATACCAATACGGCCATCAAGGTAATGAACATACACGGTAATGTACAGGTGAATATAGGGGAAAATCTGACCGTAAATGCGGATATTCGAGCTAAAAAGGATATGCGCAATGCTCCGGGAGCGTATGGCACAGGATATGCCAACACGATCATCACCGATCTTTTTTCTATTCCGTTTAACGCCTTCCCCATTAAAAATGAAGACGGTTCCATTGCGGGAGTTTCCGATTATGCACGTAATCCTTACGGTTCCTTAAATTACAGCGGATATTCCATCTGGGAACGGTCTTCGTTATCTACGTATGCATCGGCTGCTTATGATTTAAGCGGTTTGATCAAAGGCCTCAGTATCGAAGGCAGGGCAGGATTCAATACCTATACCGATTATTACATCAACCGGACCAAGAATTATGCACGTTATACTTTAAATGCCGACGGTACTTACACCCAGATAGGTCTGGATTCGGAACTGGTTAACAGTGGGGGGTACAGTTCCATATACCGGAATTTCGACCATTATATAAGTTTGAAATACGCCGGCAGGTTTGACGAACACTATGTGGATGCATTGCTGATGTATGACCGTCAACAAGTAAAAATAGCCTCTTCTACCAATTTGACCAAGCACTATCAAGGGCCAAAGGGAAGTGTTTCCTATCGCTACGACGACCGCTATCTGGCCGATTTTACCTTTGCTTATCAAGGCAGCGAACAGTTTCCTAAAAACAGACGCTACGGATTCTTTCCGGCAGTGGCGGCAGGCTGGATTCTTTCCGGCGAATCGTTTATGAATAATGTGAAAATCATTGATTTCTTGAAAATCAGAGCATCTTATGGCCGGACAGCAAATCAGATAGTTCCTTATTTTTCATATCTGGGATCATGGGGTTCAACGTCAAACACTTATTTTTTCGGTACTTCTCCCGCCGGACAAGTGGGCTATCTCCAGAGTCAGGTAGAGAATCCCTCTATTACATGGGAAAAATGTCTAAAAACCAATATCGGGCTTGATGCCGGCTTTTTTAACAACAGGTTGAGTACTTCTTTCGACTGGTTTATGGAAAACAGTAAGGATATCCTGATATCCAACGCCATCACGGCCATGTATGGGGCAACTGTTTACATGCCCGAAGGAAAATTTGAAAACAAAGGCTATGAAATACAACTCGAATGGAAAGATACAAAAGGCGATTTCGGTTACTTTTTCAATGTGAATTATTCTGTGACGGAAGATAAAATTGTGAACCAAAACGAGGTGTATCGGGAGTATCCGTGGATGTATCGTACCGGCAAAGCCTTGAGTACACGTTTCGGATACCAGTTTGATCGCTTTTTCACGGAGGAAGACGATATTGCCTCTCTGCCCAGCCAAGCGGTACAGGGAGGAACACAACGTCCGGGCGATCTGAAGTACAAAGACTTAAATGATGACAAAGTGATTGACGATAATGATTATTGCAGTATTGGTAATCCTAAAATGCCGAGAGGGAACTACGGTATCGGCATGGGAGTACAATTTAAAGGATTGGATGCAACGGTTTCCTTTCACGGAACACATGGAGGTACGTCCTATTATTCGGGATATACCTATTGGGCATTCAACAACAGGATCGGTAATGTGCTGGAACATCATTTAGATAGATGGCAACCCGGTTCCGGACAATCAGCCGATTATCCGCGATTATCGCTTTCCAATTCCAACAACACGGCTACCAGTTCCTACTGGGTAAAAGACAACTCGTTTGTCCGGCTGAAATACGTGGAATTGGGATATACTTTTCCCCTGCGCCTTTCAAAAAAGGCGGGTATGACTAAAGCCCGTATTTTTGTCAACGGCTACAATCTGTTCTGTTGGGATAAAATGGGCATCATAGACCCCGAACTTAACGACGGCGGACTGTACTTTCCAATTCAGCGCACTATCAGTGTAGGACTTAATCTTGGTTTTTAATTTTTTTAAATAAATACAATGAAAAATCTTATATTATACATGTTTTTGATTTATTCTTCTTTAATTTGGATTTCATCGTGTTCCGACGACAAATTTAATGATACTCCGGTCTATATGGTGCCGTCCTCCATTGTTTATGGCGATTCTACCAAAATATCTCAGGTAATCAGTAATCTCTATTCGTTCCTGCCCCAGGGATACAACCGTTTGGGCAGCAGCAGTATGTTGGCGGCATCCATCGACGAGGCCGTACATGCCGTACTCGGGTCGGAAGTAGAACGATGGGGAATGGGCAGTTGGGATGCCAATTATACTCACGACGACGCCTTTTCCAACTGTTATACGGGGATCCGCAGAACCTTTGTTTGCGAAGACCAGATATTAGCCAATATCGACAAAACCGTAATGACTTCGGTAGGACAAAATTTGTATCGCGGACAAACACTGTTTCTGAGAGCGTATTTCAATTTCGAAATCTTGAAACGCTACGGCGGATATCCCGTATTGAAAAAAGCGTTTTCGACGGATGATGATCTGACCGTTTCGAGAAATACCTATGATGAATGTGTAAACTATATCACTGACTTATGCGACGAGGCTGTCCCTCTATTGCCTTTGTCGTATGCAACCAATCAATTGGGACGCGCTACGCAGGGAGCGGCAATGGCTTTGAAAGCAAGGACGCTGCTGTATGCTGCCAGTCCGCTTTTCAACGATCCGGGGAAACCTGATAACGGTTTGGAAAACGGAAAGTATGATCCCGCTAAATGGGAAAAGGCCGCTGAAGCCGCAGCAAATGTTATCAATCTGAAAAATCCGGATGAAACAAACGTATATGGGTTATATACTGCCGGAACAGGATATGACGCTTTCTTTTATACATTGGCTTCAAACAATGAAATCATTATTTCGAGAATGACTGCCAACGGCAATACCGTTGAGAAGCAAAACGGACCGGTAAGCATTACCGGTGGAGAAGGAGGTACCTGTCCCACGCTGGATTTGGTGAACGATTATGAAATGGCCGACGGGACGCCTTTCGAGTGGAACAACCCTGTCCATGCAAACAATCCTTTTGCCGGAAGAGACCCCCGTTTTGCCAAAAGCATTCTGTACAACGGCGCTACATGGATGAGCGGCACAGTTATCGAAACCTTTGACGGCGGGAAAGATTTGACAGGCGTGAGAGCAACTCGCACTGGCTTCTATTTGAGGAAATTTCTTAATATCAATGCCCGCTGGAATGCTCCTACGGGGACTTCACCTCATTGTTTTCCGCTGATTCGTTACGCAGAAGTACTACTCAACTATGCCGAAGCCATGAACGAAGCCTATGGCCCCGATGTTGATCCCAAAAGTTATGGCTTGACGGCAAGGGATGCCGTGAGAATGATTCGGCAAAGAGCCGGTTTGACCGGAAATATTGATTTGTCGGCTTCCGTTCCTAACGGCAATCAGGCAAAAATGCGCGAAGCCATACGTCATGAACGACGCATAGAGCTTGTCTTTGAAGAACATCGTCATCTGGATGCGAGGAGATGGAAAATAGCGGAAACTGTGTTCAACAAACCGGTATCCGGTTTGACGATTGTGAAAAACACTAATGACAACACTTATACCTATACTCCGAAAACAGTGGAAAACCGTGTGTTTTCTTCAAATATGTATCTGTATCCCTTTCCTCAAACAGAAATCAGCAGAAATCCGAATTTGGTACAAAATACGGGTTGGTAAAATTCTTTAATAAATAAAAAAATAATAAAATGAAAAATATATTATTAATATTAAGTATTGCATTTTGTGGTAATTTGTTTGCACAAAGTTTTACCGTCAAAGGAAGGGTTATTTCTACGGAGGATCGGAATGGAATGCCTGGTGTTACCGTTTTAATACAAAATACGATGACAGGTGCAGTAACTGATAACAACGGTTATTATACGGTCAACGTTTCTTCGGGCAATGCGGTTTTGCATTTCAGTGCAGTTGGTTTTGTCTCTTTGGAGGTTCCTGTGAACAACCGAACGGAAATTAA
Organism: Bacteroidales bacterium; assembly: GCA_031259205.1. Taxonomy (GTDB): domain Bacteria; phylum Bacteroidota; class Bacteroidia; order Bacteroidales; family UBA4181; genus JAIRLS01. The sequence goes on from JAIRLS010000014.1 coordinate 22,656, forward strand.
TGTTTCATTGGAACCTGACGTGACCACATTGGAAGAAGTGATAGTGGTCGGTTACGGCGAACAGAAAAAGGCAAGTATCGTAGGTGCTATATCCAATGCCAGAAATGAAGATTTGAAAAAAGCAACCCCATCAAACCTTACTGCTGCTATCGGCGGACGTGTCACCGGTGCGCTGGTACGTTTGGGCGATGGTAATGTAGGCGGCGGTGATGCCCGCTATTCGGCTGCCGAACTGGATAATGCGGCTATCTATATCAGAGGACGCGCTACCACCAATACGGCAACCCCTTTGGTGCTTATTGACGGAGTGGAATCTTCTTTTTCAAGAGTGAATCCCGAAGACGTAGAACAGTTCAGCGTATTGAAAGACGCTTCGGCCACGGCTGTATACGGCGTCAGGGGGGCTAACGGCGTTATCCTGATCACTACTAAGCAAGGTATGTTGGGGAAACCCAAAGTAACCATAAATATGCAAAAAAGAATGCACAAGCACTTAAATTATCCCCATCCGCTGGGCGCTTATGATTATGCTGTTCTGTACAATGAAGCCAACAGGAATGCGGGCCAAAACGAAACCTATAAAGAGGAAGATATTGAACATTGGCGACTGAAAGATGATCCCGTCGGACATCCGGACGTGGACTGGTATGAAGAAATGTTGAAAGACCATTTTTTTGAAGACCAGTATAATATGAACATCGTCGGAGGCACGGAATTTGTGAAATATTATATATCCGGAGAGTACAATCATGCGGGCGGCCCGTTTGATGCACCCAAAAAACTGGAAAACGACTATAAAAGGTATAATCTGCGTACCAATTTTGACTTCAAGATTTCCTCCTCCACCGATTTAAGCGTTAAACTGAACGGAAGGCTGGAAAGCCGCGGTGACATCAACTATGGAGAATCCACCGGACAGCGCTATTACGGTTCGTTTTGGTACGGAATTTTGTCGTCGGCTGTCAATGTGGCGCCCATTCGTAATCCTAACGGAACTTGGGCCTATGGCGACGGAAACCTTTGGAATCTCAGAGCAATTTTGGATGAAAGCGGCTATCGCATGAGGCTCTCCAATACGCTGGACGTCAGTACAAATCTGAAACAAAAACTGGATTTCATCTTGCCCGGCCTGTCGGTTAGAGGAATGTACGGTTCCGTCTTTTCTTCAGGTTCCAGAAGACTGGAAGGGCCGGAACAGATACCTGCACTTTGGAGCTATGACCCCGTTTCTCAAAAATACACGCTGAGACGGCCGGAAGCAGCAAGAAGTTATAGTATTGAATACAGTAATCTGCCTTATGCAAGGCGAACACAGGTGGAACTGGCTTTGAATTATGAAAAATCCATCGCTGAGAAACACAATATCGGCGCCATGGTGGTTCTTATGCAATCCAAGTCGGAATCCAATGCCGATTTACCGGTATCGCACAGGGGGGTTGCCGGCAGAATTACCTACGGATACAAATCCAAATACCTTTCCGAGGTAAACATGGGCTACAATGGCTCCGACCAGTTCAATAAGGATAACCGCTATGCACTGTTCCCTTCTGCATCTGTGGGATGGGTCATTTCCGAAGAAAATTTTATGAAAGACAATGTGAAATTTCTTGATTTTCTTAAAATCAGAGCTTCGTATGGAACAGCAGGCAACGACAAAATAGGCAGTTACCGCTACCTGTATCGGTACGAATTTAATAGTACCAGTGCGAGATGGACAGATTATCAGAATGAAATCTACAATTTCGGAGTAAATCCCGTCTCACAGTCCGGTATGCGGGAAGGTACGCTGGGAAATGACAAAGTCACATGGGAAGTTGCTAAAAAAGCCAATCTCGGTCTGGATTTTCGCATGTGGGGTAGCCGTATCAGGATCGTAGCAGATATTTTCAGGGAAAAACGGGACAATATTTTGGCCACCAGAGGCGACGTACCGTCGCAGTCCGGCATAGCCGGTCGGTTACCTGCGCAAAATATCGGGAAAGTCACCAATAAGGGGTATGAATTTGAATTGTCCTATACCGACAAATTCGGAGATTTTGACATCAGCATCGGCGGTAACTACACTTATGCTCACAGCAATATTGACTATATTGCCGAAACCCAGTTGCTGTATCCGTGGATGATGCGGGTTAATCATCCTGTGGGACAACCGTCGGGTTATATCTGGACAGGTAAATTTTATAATGTGGACGATCTGACCAATCCCGCCGTGCCGAAACCTACCGGAACGGTATATGCGGGAGACTTGATGTTTGAAGATTTGAACGGTGACGGTATCATCGACAATTATGACATCACATACGACAAGCAGATAGGATACTCCACGATTCCGGAAATCATTTACGGTTTCAACACCGGTTTCGGATTCAAAGGCTTTTATTTGGACCTGTTCTGGCAAGGAGCAGCGCATGTAAGTTCTCGCTACAATAATGAACTCAGGTATGAGTTTTACGCCAAAAATGTGTTGCCCTACCATAAAGACCGTTGGGTATATGATCCCGACCGAGGATTGGACACAAGGGCTACCGCCAAATATCCTCTCCTGATAGTCGGAGGCTCTGCACAAACAAGAGTCAATTCGTCTTTCCAGTATCTGAACAGCGCATTCCTGAGGCTGAAAACAGCCGAATTAGGATACAATTTTCCTAAACAATGGGTGGCCAAACTGCGTATGTCGGCATTGAGGCTGTATCTCAGCGGATCGAACCTGCTCACCTTCGACAGCATCGGATGGATTGACCCCGAATATAATCCGGACAGTACCGGAAATCGTGGAAATTCTTATCCCCAAACCAAATTTTACTCACTGGGATTAACCGTTAGTTTTTAAACAATAAAATAAAGTAAACCAATAAAATGAATTTATTATGAAAAAGTATTCATTTGTCACTATACTGTTTGTCATATTTGTATCATGCGGAAAAGAAAGTTCGGATCTGTTGGATCCGGAAACGGCAGGAATTTCCGAAACCGACGTCTTTACGGACGCCAGAAATGCCATGTTGTTCCTGAATGATATTTACGGTGATATCGTACCCGTCATTCCGCAAACAGGAAATAAGGGCATGCGCTGGCCGGGTTCCGACGCCATGCTGGAAATCACTACCGACAATGGCTCCACTAATCTCGGTTCGGGTAGTTTTACCCTGTTCAATCAGGGAGCATGGACGCCGTTGAGTTCTAATTTTGCTACAACGGAATGGAGCAATAATTGGGTATCCATTCGTGCCTGCAACCTCTTCCTTTCACATGTGGATGATATTCCACTCAATGCCGAATATAACTTCGACAATCAGACTCGCGACATAAGGAAAGGTGAATGTCTGTTCCTGATGGCTTTCTTTTATGAAGAGATGCTCAAACTTTTCGGCGGATTGCCGATCATTGACAAGGCTTATACTATCACCGAGGAAATGAATTTTCCACGGGCTACTTTCGACGAAACAGTGGATTTCATCACCGGACTGTGTGATCAGGCTTCGGAACTGCTTCCTGTCGAACATCCCGATGCCGACTACGGAAGAGCCACCAAAGGCGCTGCGCTGGCCTTGAAAGCACGAGTATTGCTGTATGCTGCCAGTCCGCTATGGAACAACCCGCAGAAAACGGAAGATTCTCCTTTTCGTGGAAGATATGATAGTCAAAAATGGATAAAAGCAGCACAAGCGGCCAATGTTGTTATCGGAATGAATAAATACTGGTTGCATCCGGACATCTCCGACTTGTTTCTTACGCGCGTCAATCCCGAACTGATCTTTGTACACATGAACCAGCCTTGCAGTTGGATGACTTCCATCAGTATCCCGACGCCTCTCTGTCCTGCCGGAAGAAGCAACAAAAGTGGCTGTAATCAGGTAACTTACAACCTGATCAAGGAATATGAAATACTGAATGGAGGGCAGGCCTATTCTATCGGCGATCCCTTATCGGGTTACGATGATCAGAGTCCCTATATCAATCGGGATCCGAGATTCTATCGCGATTGTATGTTCAATGGCTCCGCCTATCAAGGTAAAACGGCGCAATTCGGAGAAGCAGATGCCGGCGTTTCCAAGCCGGAACACAACCCTTTGGAAACAAGTCCATTATATACTCATGTGTACAGTATTAAATTTGCAGACCTTACGTTGATACTCAATTTTGATGCGCGTAATCCTGCCGCAGGTCAACGGGCCAACCAAAATTATCCCTACCTGAGGTATGCAGAAATATTGCTGAATTATGCCGAAGCCATGAACGAAGCTTATGGCCCGGAAACCGACGGATTGGGCAATGGAAAAACCGCCCTGTGGGCAGTCAACGAAGTGCGTACACGTGCACAATATCCTGCACTTCCGGAATATCTCGGTAATACGGGAGGTATGCCTCCCATCCCTTCCGGATTAACACGCGAAGTTATGAGAGAAAAGATCCGCCACGAACGCAGGATCGAACTGGCTTTCGAAGAACATCGTTTCTACGACGTACGAAGATGGATGCTTGAACCTTCCACTCTGACCGGCATACAGGCGCAAATACCTGTATGGCAAATCGACGGGACTGCCCGTTACGAAATACGCACTATCGAAAACAGAGTATTTAACCGAAACATGTACCGTATGCCCATACCCGAACAACAGATATATAATAATCCGAACCTCATACAAAATCCGGGATGGAATTTCAGTCCGGAAAATGCGGATTGACCATGATGTAAACCCCTGCAATAGAACAATATTTGCAGGGTTTTTTTATCGAATCGAAGTTTTTTCGTTAAAGACAAAGATTCTTTCTTACATTGCATTGCCGGATATTTTTCACAGCGTCCCAAAAAAGATTTAGCCCTTTTTTCTTCTATTTTACCACCGTCAGTCGCGCGCTTAGACGGTAGTCGTCCATGTCTATTTCGGGGGTGTCGGGGGCGAGGGTATCGACGAGAGCGAGGCTTACGCCCAGCGTCTGCGACAGGATGTAGTCGCGGTGGACGGCAATGGCCGCGTCCGTTTCGGGATGGCGTTGCAGGGTGACGGCTATTTTGTCGGTCACTTCAAAACCGCTGTCTTTGCGCAGGTTTTGGATACGGTTGATGAGTTCGCGGGCGATACCTTCGAGGCGCAGTTCGTCGGTGACAGTGATGTCGAGCGCTACGGTGAGCCTGCCTTCGTTGGCTACCAGCCAGCCGGGAATGTCTTCGGAAGTGATTTCCACGTCTTCGGGCGACAGTTCCACCACTGTGCCGTCGATGGTGGCGCAGTGTGCACCTGTGCGTTCAAAATCGGAGATGTCCTGTTGCGAAAAGGCGGCTATGTGCGCTGTGACGTTTTTCATCAGCTTGCCGTATTTGGGGCCCAACGTTTTGAAGTTGGGTTTTATCTTTTTTACGAGGATACCGCCCGTGTCGGCGACGTATTCCAGTTCTTTCACGTTCACTTCATTCAGGATGAGGCGGCGCACGGCGTCCAATTGTGCCGGGAGGGTTTCGTCCAGCACCGGAACCATAATTTTACGGAGCGGCTGTCGTACGCGGATGTTCACTTTGCGTCGTAGCGCCAGCACCATCGAGGATATTTTCTGTGCTACGTCCATTCGGGCTTCCAGTTCGCTGTCGATGAGCGAAGCGTCGTATTGCGGGAAATCGGCAAGGTGGACGGAAACGGGATTCATGGGGTTGAGGTCGCGATACAGTTTATCCATGTAGAACGGCGCAAGGGGCGCGGCTAAGCGGGCTACGGCAGCGAGGCAGGCGTAGAGCGTCCGGTAGGCGGCTGACTTGTCGTCGTCCATTGTGCCGCGCCAGAAACGTTTGCGATTGAGGCGCACGTACCAGTTACTGAGGTTTTCGGTCACGAAGTCCTGAATGAGGCGTCCGGCACGGGTAGGTTCAAAGTCGGCGTAACATTCGTCCACTCGGCGGATGAGAGTGTTGAGCAGCGAGATGATCCACCGGTCTATTTCGGGACGCCGGTCAACGGGCGTTGGCGGTTCGTTGCCCGTGAAGCCGTCCACGTTGGCGTAGAGCGCAAAGAAGGCATAGGTGTTGTAGAGTGTTCCGAAGAATTTTCGACGGGCTTCTTCCACCCCTTCGACGTCGAATTTGAGATTGTCCCACGGTTGTGCATTGGTAATCAAGTACCATCGCAAAGGGTCGGCGCCGTATTTCTCTATGGTTGCAAAGGGGTCTACAGTGTTGCCGAGCCGTTTGGACATTTTAGCGCCGTTTTTGTCGAGTACCAAGCCTGTGGAAACGACATTTTTGAATGCTACCGACCCGCACACCATTGCGCTGACGGCGTGGAGTGTGAAGAACCATCCGCGCGTCTGGTCAACGCCTTCCGAAATGAAGTCGGCAGGAAAAAGTCCTCCCGAAGGATCTGTCAAATCTTTATTTTCAAACGGGTAATGCCATTGTGCGAAGGGCATTGCGCCCGAGTCGAACCACACGTCAATCAGGTCGGGTTCGCGTTTCATCGGCTGTCCTTTCGGCGAAACCAGTACAATATCGTCCACATAAGGACGGTGTAAATCTATCTTTTGATAGTTTTCTTCCGAATAATCGCCTGCCGTAAAGTCTTTGCAGGGATTTTCCTTCATAACGCCCGCTGTTATGGCGCGTTGTATTTCGGTCATCAGTTCTTCCATCGATCCGATGCACTTTTCTTCGCTTCCGTCCTCTGTTCGCCAGATAGGGAGCGGCGTTCCCCAAAAACGGCTGCGCGACAGGTTCCAGTCCTGCAAGTTTTCGAGCCATTTCCCGAAACGTCCCGAACCGGTGGCTTCGGGTTTCCACCGGATGGTGTTGTTCAGTCGGATCATCTCTTCGCGGCAGGCTGTGGTGCGGATAAACCAAGAGTCGAGCGGATAGTAGAGCACCGGTTTGTCTGTCCTCCAGCAATGAGGGTAAGAGTGGATGTGTTTTTCGATTTTGAACGCTTTGTTTTGTTGTTTGAGCATGACGCACAAATCTACGTCGAGCGTAGGGTCGTTTTCCGTAAGGCGCTCGTCGTAGGCGTTTTTCACGTACCGTCCGGCGTATTCGCGGTATAATGCCTCATTGACGCAGGTGCGTACAAAATCGGCGTCAAGGTTTTCGAGGGGGAAGAAACGTCCCGACCTGTCCACCATCGGCTGTCGGTTGCCGTCCTTGTCGACGAGCAGCAGGGGAGGGACGCCTGTCGTTTTGGCTGCGCGGTCGTCGTCGGCGCCGAAGGTAGGCGCTATGTGTACGATGCCTGTCCCGTCTTCGGTAGTGACGAAATCGCCTGCAATAACGCGAAAAGCGCCTGACCCCGGATTCACCCAGGGGATGAGTTGCTCGTACTCCCATCCGACAAGTTCCGCTCCTTTCCAAACGTTCGTCGTTTGATAGGGAATCAGTTTGTCGCCTTGCCGGTAAGCGTTGAGCGCCACATCTGCGGCTTTCGGGTTGAAATGAGCTGCTGCCAGATCCTTAGCCAAAACGACAACGACGGGGCTACCCGTGTAGGGATTGTACGACCGCACGGCAACGTATTCGATGTTTGGGCCTACGCACAGCGCGGTGTTCGAAGGGAGCGTCCACGGGGTGGTTGTCCAGGCCAGGAAATAGGCCTCGCCCCAGCCTCCGGCAACGGTATGTGCGTGGGGATCTTTGATTTTGAACATTGCCGTGCAGGTGGTGTCTTTTACGTCGCGGTAGCAGCCCGGCTGGTTCAGTTCGTGGGTGCTTAGCCCGGTGCCTGCCGCAGGCGAGTAGGGTTGTATGGTGTATCCCTTGTAGAGCAGGTTTTTTTTGTACAATTCTTTCAGCAGCCACCACAACGTTTCGATGTAGCGGTTGTCGCAGGTGACGTAGGGGTTGCTCATGTCTACCCAATAACCCATTTTCCGCGTGAGGTCTTCCCATTCGCGGGTATACTTCATCACCTCGCGGCGGCAGGCGGCGTTGTAGTCCTCCACCGACACGGTAACGCCGATGTCGTTTTTAGTGATGCCCAGCGCTTTTTCTACGCCGAGTTCCACCGGCAAACCGTGGGTATCCCATCCTGCTTTGCGTTTTACCAGAAAGCCTTTTTGCGTCTTGTAACGGCAGAAAATATCCTTGATGGTGCGTGCTATCACGTGGTGAATACCCGGCATTCCGTTGGCGGAAGGCGGTCCTTCGTAGAATACAAAAGACGGTTGCCCCTCGCGAGTGGCAAGGCTTTGCTCAAAGGTAAACTCTCTTGTCCACCTGTCCAGCATCTCCTGATTGACTTGATACAGGTCTAATCCCTTGTATTCGGGAAATTTTTTCAGCATGAATTTTTTTTTGAAAAACGCACAAAGATACACAAGGTATCCGAAACAGAAAAGGCGAAGTTGTTATTTTCCCTGCATGTTTACGATACCGGCCTTTCCTGTTGGCAATTCCAGCAAGGGATTCAAGTCCCCAAAATAGCGGTTTTTGCTCATTCTTCCTGCGGAGAATACCGCTCAAACAGCAAAATGAGATAACCGTTTTTCAATTTGTTCATTCGTTCTTCCGTCAGAAGAACCTTTTTGGAAATGGCTTCCAAATCAAGATATTGTGGGATATCAATTGACATGATGATCCGCTCATTGCCATTAGCCCATATTTTTGCCGATTTGATGGGAAATCCTGTAAGTTCGGCGTCATTTTTCGTAACGTTTATCGAATCTCCTGCGATAGCATAAGTTCCGTATGAGAGCGATCCGGGATTGTCGGCAGACGTACTGTACACATTGATATTGCTGCCTGTAAACTCTATTATGTTCGCAAAATCGTCGCTCACTTTATGTCGGGCGTAGTAGTACAGAACGGTGTCTACCAGTCGCTGCAATTCGACGCTGGTTCTGCCCTCCAATTCGGTACTGTACTGGCCTAATGCCCACCTGCCGAGAATAACCTCGCTTGCAGATTTCGGTTCTTCCTTGGTGCAAGAATAAAATAAAGAACCACAAACAACGGTAAAAATCAACAAAATAATATTTTTTTTCATTCTTATCCGAATATATTTTTTCATGTATACGTTTAAACAGTAAAAAAGTTTGGCAAAAATAAAAAAAATTATGTAATGTTTGGGGAAAATATTTTCTTTGTAAAAAATTAATACTATGCTAAATCTTAAAAAATTGACGGTTAAAAAAGTGGATACGGAAGCCGGCGCTTCATGGAACGAAATTAATAAATCACTGGAAGGCGTCGAATGGAATCTTGTCAATGTGGTGAATTGGAAGCAGTATGCGTACCGTCCGTGGGTGCAATTCAAACTTGCTTACAGTTCGACCGAGTTTTTGCTGCAATACCGGGTACGTGAGAAATATATCCGCGCTGTTGCCGCTCATGACAACGGGGAGGTATGGAAGGATTCGTGTGTTGAGTTTTTTGTAACTCCTGCGGACGACGGCGCCTACTATAATTTTGAGTTTAATTGTGCGGGCGTTTGTCTGATGGCAGTCGGGACAGGCAGGAACGGAAGAGAATGGGCGCCGTTGGATTTGCTCTCCAGAGTTAGACGTTTCCCAAGTCTTGGAAGGTCTCCTTTTCAGGAACGGACAGGAGAAGTGGAATGGGATTTAACGATTGCGATTCCTTTCGGGTCTTTTTTTAAACATCCGGGTATTTTTCCTCCCAAAGAATGTTTCAAAGCCAATTTTTACAAATGCGGCGATGATTTACGCGAACCGCATTTTTTGAGTTGGCATCCTGTTGAAGCGGAAAATCCTGATTTTCACCGTCCTGAATGTTTCGGAACGGTGTGTCCGGAAAAATGAAATCCTGTCGGCGTCATTTTTGAGCCTGTCGGCAGTTTGAGGGCAGAGAAGGGCGGGTATTATCCGCGGATGAACCTGTCCATTAACGTGTAGCCGTCGGCGATATAGCGGCTGGAAAGGGTGCTGTTTTTTTCCGTATATTCGGTGATGGCTTGTTGTTGTGCTTCGGTGTTCCTGAAAATGACGTAAGGCACCGGCGTGGAGGTATGCGTTCTTTTCCTTAGCGGAGTGGGATGATCGGGAAGCACCATGATGGAATAGTCTTCGCCGGAGGCGTCAAGGGCTTCCTTAATGGGAAGGACGATCTGCTGGTCGATGATTTCGATGGATTTTACCTTGTTTTCCACTTCGTGGCGATGGCCGCACTCGTCAGGCGCTTCAACGTGCAAATAAACAAAATCTTTCCCTTTTCTCAGCAACTGGTCTATTGCAGCCTGTGCCTTCCCGCTGAAATTGGAATGCATGTTGCCGGTAGCGCCCTGTACTTCAACCACTTCAAGGCCGGCACACTTTCCGATGCCCAATACCAGATCGACCGCCGAAATGACGCTTCCGGAAAGGCCGTATTTATCGCTGAAATTCGGTAAAGCCGGTCGTTTGCCTTCGCCCCACAGCCAGATAGAAGTAGCCGGTCGCAATCCGGCCTTTTTCCGGTGTAAATTGACCGGATGATCGCGAAACAGTATTACACTCTGTTCCATCAGATCGAGCAACAATCGATCGGCCGGTCCTTTGGGAAGGTAAGATGATATTTTTTGTTCAAGAATATCATGGGGCGGCGTCAATTGATTGCCCATGATGCCATTGTTCCAGACCATCACGTGCCGGTAACTGCGGCCGGCATGGAAATGCAAGCTGTCCGTTCCCAAATGCCGCCGGAGGGTTTTGACCAGTTCGGCCGCTTCTTCCGACGTAATTTCGTCGCTGCTGTAATCGATCATCGTTTTGCCGGCATAGGAGGTTTCATCGCTCAGGGTAACCAGATTCATGCGCAGGGTGACGTCAGTATCCGAAAGCGATATGCCCATGTTTAGCGCTTCCAGCGGCGAACGTCCGGTATAATACACTTTGGGATTATAGCCCATCACCGACAGATTGGCAGCGTCGCTTCCCGGAGGAATCCCCTCCGGAACCGTCTTCACCATGCCGAAATCGCCGTATTCCGTCAAATAGTCGATAGCCGGCTTATTGGCTACTTCAAGTGGCGTCTTTCCGCTCAATTCATCGACAGGCTCATCCGCCATCCCGTCGCCGAGTATAACAATGTATTTCATCTTGCTGAAATTTTTGACAAACATAATAAAAATGTCTATAAAGGCATTCACGCATTTGGATATTATTCCAAAGTTTACGGCAAAATATTAACATGCAGCGTATTATGCGGTCGTCTGTTCTGCCGTTTTGCAGGGGGAGGTTCACTTTTGCGCGGTTACTCACAGTAGGCTATTGTCCGTTTCCGGATACCGTTTAAAAAATCTTCCGTATTCATTCTCTTTTTTCCTTCCGGTTGCAGGTTTTTCACGGAAATCCATCCGTCGGAAGCAGCAATGTGCAGATATTTCCGTCCGTCTGTGCGGACGGCGGCGTTTCTTGTTTCTGTTTTATTTCCCGGCAACAGTTCTGTTTCGAAAATCTTTACCGTCGATTTTTCCCCGTCTGCGGATACGAGTGTTGTCCAGGCAGCAGGAGACGGCGAGAGGCCTCTGACGAGATGATGTATCTTTACCGTATTTTCATCCCAGTTGATTTTACAGGTTTCCCTGAAAATTTTCGGAGCGGATTTCAGGAAGGTTGCCGATTTTTGGGGTATTGTACTGAAATTTCCCTTTTCGATAACGCCGATTGCTTCCACCAGATGACGGGCGCCGCTGTTCATCAGTTTGTCGTGCAAACTGCCTGCGTTATCTTCCGGAAGAATGTCTTCTTCTTTGTAAGACAATATATTGCCCGTGTCTATTTCCTTGTTGATGAAGAAAACTGTAGTTCCTGTCCGGGTTTCACCGTTGATTATCGCCCAGTTGATGGGGGCTGCTCCTCTGTATTGCGGCAGCAGGGAGGCGTGAAGGTTGACGGCGCCTAAGGGCGGTATCTGCCATACAATTTCCGGCAACATTCGAAAAGCCACTACTACAAACAAGTCTGCATGAAAAGCCTTCAGTTGGGCAATAAAATCGGCATCTTTCAGATTTTCAGGCTGCAGGACGGGTAGATTACGGGATTTAGCGAATTGTTTGACGTCTGTTTCCCTTATTTTTAGACCTCTTCCCGTCGGTTTATCCGGCGTTGTGACTACTGCCGCTATTTCTATTCCCGAACGGAAGATAGCCTCCAATGAAGCTACGGCAAATTCGGGCGTTCCCATGAAGATGATGCGCATGTCGGGGGTGTTATCGGTTTTTTACTAATTCCAGCGTGTGTCCCATTTTGTCGTGTTTGGTCTGCAAGTATTTTCGGTTGTGTTCGTTGGGCGGCACTTCTATGGCCACGTTTTCCACGATGTGGAGGCCGTAGCCTTCCAGTGCGATTCTTTTCACCGGGTTGTTGGTCATCAGTCGGATATGCCCCAGTCCCAGTTTGTGGAGGATACCGGCGCCGACGCCATAATCGCGTTCATCGGCTTTAAAACCGAGGTCAATATTGGCTTCTACCGTATCGCGTCCTTTTTCCTGCAATCGGTAAGCGGCCAGTTTATTGAACAGTCCTATGCCGCGTCCTTCCTGACTGAGATAAACGACCACGCCTTTGCCTTCCTTTTCGATCATGCGTAAGGCCTGATGCAATTGATCGCCGCAATCGCAACGGTAGGAGCCGAGAATGTCGCCCGTGAGACAGGAGGAATGAACTCTCACCAGCACCGGTTCGTCTTTTCGCCATGTTCCCTTGATGATCGCCAAGTGTTCCAACTCGTTGGATATCTGGATAAACGGGATGACTTCAAAATTGCCGTATTTGGTGGGCAGCTTCACCCTGTCGCCCATTTTTACGATGGATTCCCTTTCCAGCCTGTATTTGATGAGGTCTTCGATAGAGATGATTTTCAGGTCGAAGGCGTCGGCGATTTTCATCAGTTGCGGCAGGCGTGCCATGGTTCCGTCTTCGTTGAGTATTTCCACCAGTGCTCCGCCGGGTTGCAGCCCTGCCAGCCGTGTCAGGTCGACAACGGCCTCGGTGTGTCCGGGACGTCGCAGGACTCCCTTTTCGCGTGCGCGTAACGGCGAGATATGTCCGGGGCGTCCGAGATCTTCGGGGCGGATATCGCTGTCCACCAATGCGCGGATGGTTTTGGCGCGATCGACCGTTGAAATGCCTGTCGTACAGCCATGTCCAATCAAATCGACCGACACGGTAAAAGGCGTTTCGTGAAGGGATGTATTGTTATTCACCATCATGTTGAGATCCAACTCTTCGCAACGTTTTTCCGTCAGAGGGGCGCACAACATTCCGCGTCCGTGCGTCACCATGAAATTGACGATTTCCGGAGTGATGGTTTCCGCCGCACAAATGAAATCGCCTTCGTTTTCGCGGTTTTCGTCGTCCACCACGATAATGACTTTGCCGCTACGGATGTCATTGATCGCTTCTTCAATCGTATTGAGTTTATTTTTAGTCATTTAAAGTATGATTTAAAGTGTTGAAACTTTCAAGTTCCAATTTTGTTTTAAAATAACGGATGGTTTTTTTCAATCCTTCTTCCAGAGGTACTGTCGGCGTCCATCCCAGTTCTTTTTCTGCCAGGGTAATATCGGGCTTGCGTTGAACAGGATCGTCCTGCGGTAAGGGGAGGTATGTGAGTTTCGATTTCGATCCTGTGAGCCGAATCACCGTTTCCGCCAGTTGTTGGATGGTAAATTCGTCCGGGTTGCCTACGTTCACGGGGCCTGTGAACGAGTCGGGCGTATTCATCAGCCGGATCATTCCGTCCAGCAGGTCGTCCACATACTGGAAACTGCGCGTTTGGGAACCGTCGCCATAAATGGTGATATCCTTTCCCTGCAATGCCTGCACGATAAAATTGGACACTACGCGACCGTCGTTAGGGTGCATCTTGGGGCCATAGGTATTGAAAATACGGATGATTTTAATGCGGACGCCATTTTGCCGGTGATAATTCATGAATAGCGATTCGGCGCAACGCTTTCCTTCGTCGTAACAGGAACGGACGCCTGTCGGATTGACGTATCCCCAGTAAGATTCCGGTTGCGGATGAATGCGGGGGTCGCCGTACACCTCGCTGGTGGAAGCCTGCAACACTTTGGCATGTGTCCGTTTGGCCAGTCCAAGCATGTTGATGGCTCCCATCACCGATGTTTTGATGGTTTTGATACCATTGTACTGGTAATGTACCGGAGATGCCGGACATGCCAGATTGTATATTTCATCCACTTCGGCATAAAAGGGCGACACCACGTCGTGGCGCACCAGTTCGAAGCGGGGATTTCCCATCAGGTGTATGATATTTTCTTTCGAACCGGTAAAAAAATTGTCCACACATATCACTTCATTACCTTCCCGCAACAACTTCTCACACAAATGTGATCCGATAAATCCCGCTCCTCCTGTGATTAAAATTCTTTTCATCATTAAAAAAAAGAATGCAAAAGTAAAGTTTTTTCGGCATTAAGCAAAGTAAATATTACTTTTGCGCTCTGATATAATTAGGAAACAATGATACACTCAATTCAATTTAAAGGCTTTGCCAGCGATAACAATGCAGCTGTGCATCCTCGCATCATGAAGGCAATGGAAGAAGCTAACTACGGTCATTGTCTGTCATACGGCGATGATCCGTACACCGAACAGGCGGTACGGGTATTCAAAGAGCAATTCGGGCAACGTTGCCAGGTCTTTTTCGTATTCAACGGGACAGGAGCCAACGTACTTTCTCTTCAGACGATGACACAGCCGTACCACGCGGTTATTTGCGCCGATTCCGCTCATATTCATCTGGACGAATGCGGAGCGCCTGTCCGGTTTACCGGATGCACGCTACTGTTCCAGTCCACCCGCGACGGCAAACTGACTATCCCGGATATTGCCCGTCATATAAAGGGAATAGGAGAAGAACATCATGCTCAGCCGCATGTCGTGTCTATTACCCAGTCGACAGAGTTGGGAACGGTTTATACGGTCGAAGAAATCAAGGCGATCGCCGAGTTCACCCACAGCCACCGGATGTTCCTTCACATGGACGGGGCGCGTGCGGTAAATGCGGCGGCTTTTCTGAACGTATCGCTTCGGGAGATGGTCGCCGATACGGGAGTAGATGCGCTTTCCTTCGGCGGTTCCAAAAACGGCATGATGTTCGGGGAAGCTATCGTTATCCTGAATCCTGCGTTGGCGGAAAATTTCCGGTATATCCGGAAACAGGGAATGCAACTGTTCTCCAAAATGCGGTACATCGCCGTTCAGTTTATCGAAAGTTTTAAAGACGACCTGTGGTTGCAAAATGCGCAAAATGCCAACTGTATGGCGCAGTTGTTGAGTCGGAAAGCACAGGATTGCGGCGTCAAGGTTACGCAGCCCACCCAGGCCAATACGGTTTTTGCCGTTTTGCCGCCCGAAGTCATCGGCGACCTTCAAAAACAGTCCTATTTTTTTATTTGGGACGAAGCCTGCAACGAAGTCCGGTGGGTGTGCTCGTGGGATACCACCGAAAACGACATCGATTGTTTTGTGGAACTGCTGAAACAAAGCATGATAAAACACGGGAAGAAACCGTAATCATATCAAAGAATTTAATACGTAAAAACATGTACCTGAAAGGCGACAGGGTAAAATTTTTAGACGCTGTGGGCGGAGGCGTTGTCACAAGGGTGGAACGCAATATCGTATATGTGGAAAACGAGGACGGCTTTGAAATCCCCGTGCAGGCTTCGAAATTGCTGAAAGTGGAACAACAGGCGTTTCGTCCGTTTGCCGTTTCGGAAGAACCGGCCCCGGCAACGCCGGTTGCGCCGCCACCTCCTGTCGATCCTGTCGGGCAGCGCCATATCGACTTGACCGGCGACGGGGAAAATCCGGATACCGCCGTAAACATACTGCTGGCCTGGACGGTCGATCGGAAGAAATCCGGTGAAGTCACCTATCGCGTATATCTCATCAACGATTGCAGTTACCATGTGATGTACGTCGCTGCCGCCGTCAAAGGCAACATCCACCACGGCATACAGGCAGGAACGCTTGAAAACGACAGCCTCGTCCGGCTGGCGAACATTCAGGGAACAGAACTGAAAAATATCGACGGCTGGCAGTTGGATATCCTCTTTTTCAGACAGGGCGCTTTCCTTCCCCGGAAACCATTGAGTTACCGCTTGGCGATAGATGAATTTTATTTGACGGACGAAGCAAACTATCGGAATAACGAGTATATGGATGAGAAAGCGGTGATATACAACGTATCGGAAGAATTTCTCACCATCGAAATTGAAAAAGCGGCGCAGAAAACGTCCAAAGAAGAAAGGAGGAAACAGCAAATAGACCTCCCGCTCAAGCCTCCCGCTAAAAAACCGGAAGATCCCGAAGAAGTCGATCTGCATATCGAGCAACTGACTGACCATCCCGAACAGTTTTCGGCAGGAGAAATACTGGAAATGCAACTCACCCGATTCCGTATTGCTCTGGAAGGCGCCCTGCTCAACAAACAGAAACGCATCATCTTTATCCACGGCGCAGGCAACGGACGATTACGGCTCGACATCCGCCGAACTCTGGAGCGGGAATATCCCCAACTTCGCTATCAGGACGCTTCTTTCAAAGAATACGGATTCGGAGCAACGTTGGTATCTAAAGCATAGGCAACGCATTGTCGATATTTAGGGATGCGAAATTAAGATATAATGGATAATCCCTTAAGCGAGTAAAAAGTAAGATTCGGAATTCCTGACTCGCAGAACATTTTATTGCTGATACATCGTTATTTATGAAAAATATGGCGCGAAACATTATTGTCGCAAAAATAATATCGGGAGCACAGCAATGTTGAATTTTATATCTAAAAATCAGGTTATTGCATTATTTCCTGACTTCGTCATTGGGACACCCATTTTTTAAAACTCATAATAAGTTAATATTCAACGAATTTAGAATGATAGGAGTCCTGTTTGAGACGCCCAATAATGATGAATATTGCATTTTGCAATATTCGCTATTGCAATGAGTTATAAATACTTCCCAAAAAGCGACGAAATCAGGAAAAAGCGCCTCCCAAATTGTTTAACGTTATTTATATATTATCTGGGACTACAAATAACTTTTTTTCGGCTACTACGATTTTATAATACGCTAATTACCACCTGAATGCAATTTCACCCGCCTTGGCGGACAACCCGGTTTTTTGCCGTTTTGAAGGGCATTTTTGCCAAGTTGGGTTAAGGTTGCCCTGACGTCGAACTCAGGTTACAGCGGTTTCATCGTATAAATCCTGCTTTTGAAGGCGCCTTTCAGTGGCAAGCGTATCCCGATTTCCATCAGGTAAGCGCCACTGTACGGCTTGTCATAGCCCTCTATCCGGTACTGAATGTCGGGCAGCAATCCCCGCAGTTTCACCAGAGGGGAACGTTGGGTTTCGGCAATCGCATTGTCGGGATATTCCGCTAAGCGATA
>JAIRLS010000034.1 GCA_031259205.1 Bacteroidales bacterium
TTAAAAATGTAAGTATATGAATACAAAAGAAAAACTCTTTAAAGGAGTAAAAATTTCGGGAATTACGATGTTTATTTTCAACGTATTATTTCTGTTTGGAATTATTTATTGTATAACAGCTCATTCATCGACAATTTTCATTGTTGTGGATGTGGTTTTATTAATTATCCACTGTTTTATCTGGGGCGGTTTCATGCAAATCGAACCTAATGAAGCAAGAGTGATGATGTTTTTTGGCAAATACAAAGGAACCGTGAAAGATAACGGGTTCTTTTGGGTAAATCCTCTTTATGGAAAGAAAAAATTGACTTTGCGAGCATGCAATCTTGACGCCGAGCCGATTAAAGTCAACGACAAAATGGGTAATCCTGTCATGATAGGACAGGTTATTGTCTGGCGAATCGTTGATACTTACAAAATTTCTTTCGATATAGAGGCAAAATCGTACGAACAGTTTGTCAGAGTGCAGAGCGACGCCGCATTGCGCTATGTCGCAGGGATGTATGCTTATGATAATGCCGGAAATGACGTAGCCCTGACTTTGCGCTCAGGGGGAGAAGAATTGAATGATTTTCTCGAAAAACAACTGAACGAACGGTTAGATTTAGCCGGAATCGAAATTTTGGAAGCACGCATCAATTATCTGGCGTATGCTCCTGAGATTGCAGCCGTTATGTTACGCCGCCAACAGGCGGACGCTATTATTTCCGCTCGCGAAAAGATTGTTGAAGGAGCTGTCGGAATGGTGAAACAGGCCTTGCAAAAACTGTCGGATGAGGCAATTATAGAATTGGACGACGACAAAAAGGCTGCCATGGTTACTAATCTGCTGGTCGTGTTATGCAGCGACGAACCCGCCCAGCCGGTAATAAATTCGGGTACTTTACATAAATAAGAGGTTATCACGATTTGTATGATTTTTAAAATATTATGTGCATGAAACAGTTAATCTTACTGCTAATCATCGGTTTCACCTCCCTGAACGGTTGGGGACAGGATATTACCGGCAACTGGAACGGTCTCCTGAAAATACAGATGTATCAATTGCGATTAGTGTTCCACATTCAAAAAACGGAATCGGGATACAGCGCCACAATGGACAGTCCCGATCAGGGAGCAAAAGATATTCCTGTAACTTCCGTAAATTATGAAAACGCCGTTTTGAAAATCGCCGACGCCAAAATGGGCTTCGACTACGAAGGCAAATTCGACGACGAAGGAAACATCGCCGGTACATTCAAGCAAATGGGACAGACTTTCCCGCTGAATCTTTCGCGTAAAACTGTTGAAAAAGAGAAGCTGGCGCGACCTCAGGAACCGGTGAAACCTTATCCCTACTACGAAGAAGAGGTCGCTTTCGAAAACAGCGACGACGGGGTTACTCTATCCGGCACGCTGACCTTGCCGCAGAAAGAAGGCGTATTCCCTGCCGTCATTTTGATAAGCGGCAGCGGCGCCAATAACCGCGATGAAGAAGTTTTGGAACACAAGCCTTTCCTCGTGATTGCCGATTACCTGACCCGAAACGGCATTGCCGTCCTGCGTTACGACGACCGCGGAACAGCCTCTTCTACCGGCAATTTCCAGACGGCTACGAGTTATGATTTTTCCAAAGACGCGGAAGCCGGATTGAAATACCTGCAAACCCGCAAAGAGATTAATCCCAAGAAAATAGGCATGGCAGGACACAGCGAAGGCGGAATTATCGCTCCGATGGTTGCCGCCCGAAACGACGACGTTGCATTTATTATCTCGCTGGCAGGTTCGGGGATTCGGGGCGACCAAATCATTTTGATGCAACAGGAACTGTCGCTCCAAGCCTCCGGCGCCGGCGAAGAAGCCTTAAAACAAGTCAGAATCATGAATACGGACATATTGAATATTGTGTTACAATCGACTGATATGGAACGGTTAAAAACTGATTTGACCGATTATTTTAATGAGTCCCTAAAAAATATTCCGGAGAGCGAAAAAACAAAAGTCATTTACGACGACGATAATTTTATCACATCGAAAGTAGAATATCTGGCAAACCCGTGGATGCAATATTTTATCAAATACGATCCCGCTCCGGCGCTGGAAAAGGTCAAATGTCCCGTTTTGGCGCTCAATGGCGAAAAAGACTTGCAGGTTCCTGCCAAAGTGAATCTGGAAGCCATCAAAGCGGCGCTGGAAAAAGGCGGTAACCGGAATGTTACGATAAAGGAAATCCCCGGACTGAATCACTTGTTTCAGGAATGTGAAACCTGTCTGATTACGGAATATGCAAACATTGAACAAACTTTTTCACCCGTCGCACTGGATGAAATTTTGAAATGGATCAAGATGCAAACAAAACCGTGAAACCCGTATCAGTCGACAGGGAAATTAAACCGGGATAGACGGATACAAATACTTTAAAAAATTGACTGTCCACGCGAGCAACTCGCGATCTTTACGGGGTAGGTAATGTTGTGGCATAACGGTTTATTTTTAAAAATGATGATTTAATTTTCGCCGCAAGTCTCGGCGAGTTCGTCGCATGTCTCGGCGAGTTCGCCGCAAGTCTCGGCGAGTTCGCCGCAGGTCTCGGCGAGTTCGCCGCATGTCTTGGCGAGTTCGCCGTATGTCCCGGCGGAAATGACAGGTTGTATGTATAAGTGTACGAAGCCGGCGTAGAAGGAACCGCCGGATGCGTATATATTGCTTTGTGGTATGCCTTGTCCTGCAAGGCCTGTCGTTAGCGAGTTGGCGGATGAGGGTAGAATTAAATACCGAAAAACCCGAAAGGGTTTCGGCAATCCAACGGTATCTGTCCTTCCGGATAATGTGTTGCAGGTAACATTTTCGGACATTGCCGGACAAAACTTCACGTTCACCTTTTACGAAGACCGTTTCGAGACTACAGGCGGGAATAAAGCATGGTCGCTTGAACTAACGACAGCGACGACAACCGAATCGCTATTGAAATCTTGTTTGAGCAGTTTGTTGGTCACTGCAATCAGGGCTGTTTTTTTGCTTTCCCGTTTTTGAGCAGCCGTTCGTACAGTTTTCCGACAGGCTCGGTTGCACTTTATTGCCGGGAGGGAAGTTAAGACAGCGAATCAGGTGTTGGCTTCATTGCTAATGATAAAGGGGAGCAAATCGCCTTCGTCCACGATGCCGACTACTTTGTCGCTGTTGTCGATCACCGGAGCGTTGTCGATCTTTTTTTGACAGATGACGTTGGCGGCATCTACCGCTTTCATATCGACGGAAAGGGCGACAGGCTGCCGCGTCATCACTTCGGCGATGTCGCGTTGCAGCAGGGCGTCGTCTTTTTGCAGATACCGGCGGAGGTCGCCGTCGGTGAAGAATCCGGCGAGCGTGCCGTCGTCGTTCACTACGATAGCTGCTCCGGATCTGGTTTTTGTCATCACCAGCAGGGCGTCCTTTACCGTAACGTTGAGCGGTACAATGGGATTGCGGTCGCCGCTCCGCATGATGTCGGCCACGCTACAGGTAAGCAGTTTGCCCAACATGCCGCCGGGATGGAACAAGGCGTAGTCTTTCGCGTCGAAGCGCTTGATTTTCATCAGGCAAACGGCCAGCGCATCGCCTACGGCCAGCATAGCGGTCGTGCTTGTGGTCGGCGCCAGATTAAGAGGACAGGCTTCCCTCAAATGCGGAAGGGTGATATGGATAGCGGACATTTGCGCCAGTTGGGATTGTTTATGGCTGCTCATACCGATGATCACATGGCCGCGTCGTTGCAGCAGGGGCAGAATTCGGTTGAGTTCGTCGCTTTGGCCTGAATAGGAAAAAGCCAGCACTATGTCGCCGGGGGTTATCATTCCGAGATCGCCGTGAAGGGCTTCCGTAGCATGGACAAACAGGGACGGCGTACCTGTAGAGGCCAGCGTAGCTGCAATTTTTCTGCCGATGATGCCGCTCTTGCCGATGCCTGTTATGATCACACGTCCTTTACCGGCGGTAATGGCTTCTACCGCTTTTACAAAATCATCATCAACAGCAGAGATACACGCCGCCAACGATTGCGATTCGAGATGAAGAACGTTTACGGCGATATTTTTAATTTCCGTTGGGGTCATCAGTGTACATTTTAACGGTTTTGTCGATAGCTGCCGTTTGCCGGACAAGTTCCTTCACCCCGGCATAGGTAAGGGAATTAGGGCCATCGGAGAGGGCTTTGTCGGGCGTGGGATGAGCTTCGTAGAAAATACCGGCAATTCCCACGGCAGCAGCCGCACGCGCCAGCACGGGCGCCAGTTGTCTGTCGCCGCCGGTAGCGTTGCCCAATGCGCCGGGTTTCTGCACGGAATGGGTAGCGTCGAAAATTACCGGATAGCCCGATTGTTTCATGATGTGCAGCGAACGCATGTCGACCACCAGATCGCCGTAGCCAAAACAACTGCCGCGTTCGGTAAGCAGTATATCCGTATTGCCTGTCGAAACGATTTTTTGCACAATATTATCCATGTTTTGCGGGGCAAGAAACTGCCCTTTTTTCACATTCACCGCTTTTCCGGTACGGGCGCAGGCAAGTACAAGATCGGTTTGACGGCAAAGAAATGCGGGTATTTGCAGTATGTCGGCTACCGTAGCGCAGACTTCCGCCTGAGCCGGTTCATGAACGTCTACCAGCGCCGGAACGCCCAGCTCCTCCTTTGCCAGCGCAAGGATGCGCAGGCCTTCCTTGAGGCCGGGACCGCGGAATGCCTCAATGGAACTACGGTTAGCCTTGTCGAAGGAGGCTTTCAAAATAAATCGCCTTCCTTCGGCTTCGACGATCTGCTTCAACATCCGGACAGTGGACAGGTATCCCTCTTCGCTCTCTATAATGCAGGGACCACCAATGTAAATCAGCGGCAATTCATTGGATACGAAAATATTGCCTGTTCGTACGTTTTTGGGTGTCATTCGATGATCTTGATTAAATATCGGCAAAAGTAAGGATTTTTTTTCAAACCTGATCCGAGATTTAGCTGCCATTTATACGAACGGTATGTTTATTGTACAAAAATATTCTTATTCGCTATTTGATTAATAAACTGTATCACAAACAAATAAAAATCATATCGTCTCTCTTTTGCCATACAGCCGGCGCAGGGTTTTTGTCGTAACAATGGTCGATATTTTGGTGAATTAACAAACTTTAACGCATATTGATGACTGCATGAACAAGAAAAAAATTAATTTTGCCTGCTGAAAAAAACATGGTCATCACATGAAAAGAAGGTCAAAAATTCGGTTTTTCGGTTATTTTTTCATCGTATGCTGTATCGCGGGAAAGGCGCAATCCATACAGGTAAACGCACGGCTGGACACTACCGCCATCCTGATAGGCGACCAAATCACGCTACATGTCGAATGGGAAAAGAAAAACGATATTAGCGTGAAGTTTCCGCAGTGGGACGATGCCTTGCCTCCACAGTTTGAAATATTGGATGTTTCGCCGGTAGATTCCGTTTCCGCAACGGCAGGAATGATGCATTTTTCGCAAAACGTACTTATCACCAGTTTCGACAGCGGACGGCATGAGTTGCCCTCCATCCTTTTTCCCTTTTCCGACAACGGTCGTACGGATACCATCCGTACCATCCCGATTTATCTGGATGTGCTGGTAATACCGACCGACACGCTGAAAAACATTGTCGACATCAAACCCATCTACCAACTTCCCATCGGGTGGGCGGACGTGTACCCGTGGTTGATCCTGTGCGGAATCATACTGGCGACACTTGCGCTTGCCGGTTTTATCGTTTACGCAGTTATCAGGAAACGAAGGAATCAGCCCATTTTCGGAGTGTCTAAACCTGAAGAACCGCCTCATATCATCGCCTTACGCAAATTGGACCAACTGCGCAACGAAAAACTTTGGCAACACAACCAAACCAAAGAATATTACACGCGACTGACAGACATTGTACGTACCTATATCGAAAAACGTTTCGGCGTGAATGCCATGGAAATGACCAGCGAGGAGATTTTGGCAGGTTTGGAAAAAAGCAGTTTTGAAGACAACAATCTCAAAAATTGCTTGAGACAACTACTCTCACTGGCCGATCTGGTGAAATTCGCCAAAATCAATCCTCTTCCGGATGAAAATGAAACCTCCATGCTGGACAGTTACCTGTTCGTGAACAACACAAAAATAGAACTCGTTGAAACCGACGCCAACGGAGCCCCCGGACAGTACAAAAAAAGAAAAATATCCGGAATCAGTTTCAAACGTAAAGAAAAATCAATAAAACAAAATTAATGTATGAACTATACCTACGCAAATCCGCAATTTTTCTGGTTGTTTATACTATGGTGCGCCGCTATAGGCTGGTATATCTGGCGTTGTAACCAACTCTATCCTTCAGTGCGCCTGTCGTCTGTAGAAGGCTTAAAGGGGGTGCGCACCGTTCGCCCCTACCTTTATCACGGTTTATTTGTCCTGCGGATGCTGGTCTTCGCCTTGCTGATCGTCATACTGGCGCGTCCGCAACGAAGCAACCGGTGGGAAAGCGTTACCACTAAAGGCATTGACGTGATGGTAGCGCTTGACATATCCGGCAGTATGCTGGCGCAGGATTTCAAACCCAACCGGCTGGAAGCGGCCAAGCAGGTAGCCCGACAGTTCGTCTCCGGACGCCCCGACGACCGTATCGGACTGGTGGTATTCAGCGGGGAAAGTTTTACCCAGTGTCCGCTGACCACCGACCACACTGCGCTCATCAACCTCTTCAACAACATACACAGCGGCATGATTGAAGACGGTACCGCCATCGGACTGGGACTGGCCAACGCCGTCACCCGCATCAAAGACAGCGACGCCGTCAGCAAAGTGATTATCCTGCTGACCGACGGCGTAAACAATCAGGGTACCATCGATCCGCTGACCGCAGCCGAAATAGCCAAAATCGACAGCATCAGGGTATATACCATCGGCGTGGGATCGCGAGGGACAGCCCCGGTACCTGTCACTACCCCAATGGGCGTCCGCATTCAAAACATGAAAACGGAAATCGACGAACCCCTGCTCAAACGTATTGCCGACATGACGGGAGGCAAATATTTTCGCGCTACCGGCAACGACAGCCTGAAAATCGTATATGATGAAATAGACGGACTGGAAAAGTCCAGAATTAACGTGCAGGAACATCATAAAAAATCGGAGGAATACCTGTTTTTCGCCCAAATAGCGCTTGGATTATTCATTTTGGAGGTGCTGTTACGTTACACTTTGCTGCGTCACCTGCCGTAAACTTTCGGGCAAAAGGGGCCTTTCTCTTCTTTGTTCGACACTGGGTCTAACGACACTGTCAGGCCATAATTTAATTTATAATTCAATATGAATTCTTTTTTATCACCGCCTCCACACAGGGAATTATTACCTGAAGAAAAAGTCGATAATGCCTACCGAAGACTTCGGTGGCAGGTATTTGCGGGAGTTTTTATCGGATATGCAGGCTATTATCTGGTACGAAAGAATTTTTCGCTGGCGATGCCTTATCTGCAAGAGATGGGTTTTGACAAACTGGAGTTGGGTTTTGCTTTTGCCTTTAATTCCACCGCTTATAGCATATCCAAATTCCTTTCCGGCAGTCTTTCCGACAGAAGCGACGCCCGCAAGTTCCTTGCACTGGGTTTGATCTTGGCGTCCGTCGCCACCATACTGGCAGGTACGGCTTTAGGGATGTCGAATATGGCATGGATGGCTCTTTTCCAGTTTCTCATCGGTTGGTTTGGCGGAATGGGATGGCCTCCGTGCGGCAGGGTGATGACGCACTGGTTTTCGATGAAGGAACGAGGAACAAAAATGTCGTTCTGGAATGTAGCCCACAACGTAGGCGGAGGTCTGATAGGACTGATTGCCGGATGGGGCGTCACCTTTGCCCTCTCGCTGGGATTATCGCGAAGTTTGTCCCAACAGGCAGGCATCTTTTGGTTACCCGCCGTCATCGCCCTGCTAATCGCCCTGATCACTTACTTCTTAATACGCGACACCCCGCAATCATGCGGATTGCCATCCATTGAGGCTTATAAAAACGATTACCCGCCCAATTACAGCAAAAACTCGGAAACCGTACTGACAACGAAAGAGATTTTTTTCAAATATGTGTTGAATAACAAGTTATTGTGGGTAGCGGCGCTGGCAAATGCCTTTGTCTATTTTGTCCGTTACGGCGTATTGGACTGGGCGCCCACTTATCTCTCCGAAGTAAAGGGATATAATATCAAAGAAGTAGGATTTGCCTATTTTATTTACGAATGGGCAGCCATTCCGGGTACGGTATTGTGCGGATGGGTGAGCGACAAACTTTTCAAAGGGAAACGGGCTATGACCATCATCATCTTCATGGCCTCGGTAATGGCCGCCATACTCGTTTACTGGAAAAACGCCGATAGCAAAGTGATAGACAGTATCGCCTTGGTAGCGGTAGGTTTTCTGATATACGGCCCGGTGATGCTGATCGGCGTGCAAGCGCTGGATTTATCGCCTAAAAACGCCGCAGGAACGTCGGCGGGGTTTACCGGATTCTTCGGCTATTTCTTCGGAACATCCGTGCTGGCGTACATAGTGATGGGAAAAGTGGTGAAATCGTCGGGTTGGGATTCGGGCTTCGTCCTGCTCATCGGAAGTTGCCTGATCACCATTCTGCTGATGACCTTCGTTCATCGACACGAAAAGAAAGCAAAACGGAAAAACGAATTATGCGCTTGAAAAACTCACGCTTTTCGTGTAGCTTTGCCATAGTTTGATATCCAATTATTTACGTTTAGACGTCACGAAAAATAGCTGATCTTTCTCAAACAGCAAAGCATTGGTCAGTTTATTTTATGTCCATGTCTTGTTTTTTATGCCAAAAAATCCTTGCGGATTTTGGGTTATATGGAAAAATCCTTGCGGATTTTAGGATATTATCATTTTATCCATTAACTTTGCCCCGTTAAAATATATCATACGAAATAATATAGACATCTCATGAAACCGTCCCGTATTGAGCATATCGGCATTGCCGTAAAAAGTATCGAAGAATCCCGGAAATATTACGAAAACGTACTGGGATTGGAATGTTACAAGATGGAAGAAGTAGCTGACCAAAAAGTCAAAACGGCGTTTTTCCGGGTAGGAGAAACCAAGATTGAACTGTTGGAACCGACCGGCGACGACAGCGCCGTTGCCAAGTTTTTGGAAAAGAGAGGCCCCGGCATACATCACATCGCCTATGCCGTGGACGACGTAGACGTTGCCCTGACGGAAGCGGAAGGCAAAGGCGTCCAACTGCTGGACAAACAGGGACGCAAAGGCGCAGACAACCTCAACATCGGTTTTCTGCACCCCAAATCCACCGAAGGCGTACTGACCGAGTTTTGCAGCAAGTAGCGCCATCATGCAAAGAAAAACAGGATACAAATTAAAAATAACATTACCGTATGTCACAAAAAGATAAAATCAAAAATCTGATAGACCTCCGTGTAAAAGCCAAACTGGGCGGAGGCGAGAAGCGCATAGATTCGCAACATGCCAAAGGCAAATTGACGGCGCGCGAACGTATTGACCTGCTGTTGGACGAAGGGAGTTTCGAAGAGTTTGACATGTTTGTCACCCACCGCTGCACGGATTTTGGGCTGGAAAAGGAAAGCTACCTCGGCGACGGCGTAGTGACCGGCTACGGCACCATCGACGGGCGGCTGGTATATGTCTTTGCCGTAGATTTCACGGTGCTGGGCGGATCGCTGTCGGAAACCTTCTCCAAAAAAATCTGCAAAGTGATGGATCAAGCCATGAAAGTGGGAGCGCCCGTCATCGGGCTGAACGATTCCGGCGGAGCGCGTATTCAGGAAGGCGTACAGGCGCTGGCAGGATATGCTGAAATTTTCGAGCGCAACATCCTCGCGTCGGGCGTCATACCGCAAATATCGGCTATCTTCGGCCCCTGCGCGGGCGGAGCGGTATATTCGCCTGCTCTGACCGACTTTATCCTGATGTCGAAAGAAAACAGTTACATGTTCCTTACCGGTCCGAAAGTAGTGAAAACCGTTACCGGAGAATCGGTAACCGACGCCGAACTGGGCGGCGCAATGGTACATGCCACCAAATCGGGCGTAACGCATTTCGTTGCCGATACCGAACAGGAAGGCCTCCTGCTCATTCGCAAACTGCTGAGCTTTATCCCCTCCAACAACCTCGAAGAATCGCCGCTGGTAGCCAACATCGACCCTATCGACCGGCTCGAAGACACGCTGAACGACATCATCCCCGAAAATCCTAATAAACCTTACGACGTGAAAGACGTCATCCATGCCATTGTCGATAACAACGAGTTCATGGAAGTGCATCGCCACTTTGCGCCCAACCTCGTGGTAGGTTTCGCGCGGTTCAACGGACAGTCGGTAGGCATCGTCGCCAACCAGCCGAAATACCTCGCCGGCGTACTCGACATCAACTCGTCGCGCAAAGGAGCGCGTTTCGTGCGCTTCTGCGACTGCTTCAACATCCCCATCGTTACGCTGGTGGACGTGCCGGGCTTCCTGCCGGGCACAGGACAGGAATACGGCGGCGTCATCGTACACGGCGCCAAATTCCTCTTTGCCTACGGCGAAGCTACCGTTCCGAAAGTAACCGTCACCTTGCGCAAATCCTACGGAGGAGCGCACATCGTGATGAGTTGCAAACAACTGCGCGGCGACATCAACTACGAATGGCCTACCGCCGAAATAGCCGTGATGGGCGCCAGCGGAGCGGCAAGCGTACTGTACGGACGACAAATCGGCGCCATTGAAGACGTAGAAGAAAAAGCCAAATTCGTCGCCGAAAAGGAACAGGAATACACCGACAAGTTCGCCAACCCCTACGTAGCCGCCAAATACGGCTTCGTAGACGACGTGATTGAGCCGCGCAATACCCGTTTCCGTGTCATCCGCGCTCTGCAAGCGCTCTCCACCAAAAAGGACACGCTACCCCCCAAAAAACACAGCAACATACCGCTGTAACGCGGTTCCTAACGTTAATGATCGTTAGGCGCTGTCTGTGGTAAATGAAAAAAAACCGCCCCCTTGCAGAGGCGGTTTTTTATATTGTTTCCGATACCGGTCAGACGAAAACTTTTCGTTTCTACTTTGTATTTTTCTTACATCGAACTCAAGCTATAAAGTAGCATCTCAAAAAAAAAACGTTTTTTTATGATACTTATGGTAATTTTTTATACATTTGTAAAATTTTTAATCATTGAAAATGACGCTCGCTTGGTTAATATCAATAGCGGATTGGCTGGAATCTCATCAATTGCCTTGTTTTTACAGGGCAATGTTTCATATTGAATGTCCGGGATGCGGTATGCAGCGTGCATTGGTCGCCTTACTTCGCGGAGATGGGCTGACCAGTTTCCGGCTGCATCCCGCATTGATTCCTACCATCATCGTGCTGGCGATGCTGGCTTTGCATCTTACGTTCAAGTTCAGAAATGGCGGACGAATTCTGCTGTATCTGTTACTGTTCGATTCACTCATCATTACCGTCAACTATATTCACAAATTGTTTTATCACTAAATTTAAATTTTTATCACTCATGGAAGAACATTCAAAAGAAGAAGCCACATCAACGCTTCAAACACAACCGCTCCAACCGCCAATGCTGCCACCGTTACCCAATGCTACGGCGGCACTGGTGCTGGGCATCTTATCAATCGTATTTTTTCTCTGCTACGGCATCATCGGGGTGATACTCGGTATCATCGGATTGGTGTTGGGGAATAAGGCCGTTGAGCAGTACAAATCATCGCCGGGCGTCTATTCGGAGGTTTCCTACAAGAATGCCAATGCGGGAAAGATTTGTTCTATCATCGGTTTGTCGCTGAGCTCCGTCTATATCGTGATCTTGATTTTGGTAGTCTCCATATTTTCGACGACGGCTCTTTCGACGCTTTTCTAATCGTTTCCCGATGATGATTGCGTTATTCGTCGATTTTACCTGAACAATGATTCATTGTACGCTGATCAACAATGCGCGTTTTTCGCTGGAAGAGCGGGAACGTCTTTCGGCCACCATCAGTATCGACGAATGCGAACCGCATATACATCTGAAAACTTGCAACCGGTCGGAATGGTACTGGGGTGAAGGCGCTATTTCTGAGGATATCGTCCGCCATTTGTATCGTGTAGCAGCCGGTTTGGAATCGGGATTGCCCGGCGAACGCGCCATACAGGGACAGTTGAAAACAGCTTACCGGGAAGCCTGCGGAAAATACAAATTATCGCCGCCGTTGCACAAACTTTTTCAAACCGCCATGCACACCGGCAAACGGGTGCGTAGCGAAACACGTATTTCGGAAGGCGCTGTTTCCCACAGTCAGGTGACTGTAAGCATGTTGAAACGCGAAAATATCGACTTGCAACAGAAAATAGTCAGTATTATCGGCATTAACAAATTGACGGAAGACATTTTGAAATTTCTAACCGCCAAACAAGCGATAAACGTGTTTCTTTCCAACCGAAATTTTGACAAGGCGAAACAATTGGCCTTGCAATACAAGGGAACTGCCATGCATCTTGACGATAAACGGCGAATGCTCGACCTGACGGACGTACTGATTTGCGCTACATCGGCGCCTCACCTCATGGTCAGGGAGGAAGACGTTGACGCCAAGAAGGAGATGCTGATTTTCGATCTCGCCTTTCCGCGCGACGTCGCCCCCGGTCTGGGCCAACGGAAAGGCGTCCGGCTCTACGGCTTGGACGAAATAGAAGGCTTTGCCCGTGCCAACCTGTCTTTGCGCAACAGCGAAATAAGCAAGGCGGAACGGATCATTGAAGAAGAGATAAGCAAATTGAAGGACTGGTGCGCCTTTGACTGCAACTATGCAAAAAATCAAATTTAGCCTTCTGTCGAGTCCGGTTTTTCCGGAAAATCCTCAACAGGAACGGCAGGTTGTGTCGTCTTTTTCAGGTACTGCACCGCTATCTTTAACCGGCCGTAACTGTATTTGCCGTCGGCTTGCTCGTAGATGGGCTTGTATTGCGGCTTTTCCATAGACAAGATGGGGCGTACGAGGACGGAAATTTTCTCCCATTCTTCGGGCGTGAATATTTTTTCAAGCGGCACTTCCTCGCCGACAAACTTTGCCAAATGTTCTTCGATAGTGGAAATCGCCAAATGGCGCTGTTCGGCTATTTCTCGAATCGAAAGCCCTTTGTTGAACATCTCCAGCGTTGCAAGGCGAGTATCGACGGCAGGCTCGCGCGGCGGTTTCTTTTTCTGTTTCCTGTCCGTACCGTCGACGGCAGTGGCGGAGGGCACGGGAGGGGTGAAGATGTTTTTGCGAACGGGAACGGTCAATTCTGTTCCTTCTATGAGCGGGATATTGTTGTAGCGGATGCGTTTCATGGTTTCCAGAAACAGTATCACGTCATTTTCGAGTTCGACGATGTTTTTGCGGAACGTTCCGGCGCGTCTGCCCAAAGGAAAATGTTCGATGTATGTCTGCAAAGGTGAAAGTATGCGTTCCGACACGTTGTTGTGAAAATAGGTCACAGCCTTGAAACAACGTTCGCGCAACGGCTGTATGTCGCCTGTGGATTCCGCACGGCTTATCAACTCCGAAAGCTGCCGACGGAATTTTTCCGTCACGCCGCTCATCTCACGCACCACCGGCCGGAACTCCCTTGCCATTTTCCGTGCCGGTTCAAATTCTTCCGAAATTTTATCTTCCAGCAACTTGTCCAATTCATGCAGGAAGGCGTACATCGGTTGCCATTCAAAATAACGCAACAGCCGTTCGCGCCAGAATTTACGTTTGCTTTCGGTAAGGATTTGCTGTAATTCGCTGTCGGATTTTTCCGTTTTACCGAATGCCACGGCATGTATATCCGTCATGATACAGCCCGGCGATACTTGTGTTCGGAGTACGATTCCTTCCAGCGAAGTACAGCGGCTCAAGGCTACATACGCCTGTCCGGGGGCAAACGACGCGCCGATATCAATAACGGCCTTCTCGAAGGTCAATCCCTGGCTTTTGTGAATGGTCACCGCCCATGCCAGCCGTAAGGGATATTGCGTGTAAGAGCCTGTTTCTTCCTCTTCCACTTTGCCGGTCTGCTTGTTGAGCGTGTATTTCATGTTTTTCCATGTCTCTTTTTGCACGGCAATGTAGCTGTCGCCGATGCACACTTCGATACGGTCTTCGGCAACATTGCTTATGGTGGTGATTTTCCCGTTGTAATAGCGTCCGTCGGGATCGTTTTTGATGAACATGATTTGTGCGCCGGTTTTCAGGCAGAGTTGCCGTTCGGTCGGCAAGGCGTATTCCGGAAATTCGCCTTCGACGACGCCCTGAAACACATATTCACGCGCCGGCAATTTGTCTAACTCCTGTTTGTTGATGCGGTCGGCTTTGTAATTGTGGGTGGTCAGGGTGATGTATTTTTCTTCGGGCGACGGCTTGAAGTACGGCTGGTAGCGTTCGTTCAACATGCGAAAATCTGCTTCCGAAAGGCAGTTGTTACGAACGTTATTCAGCAGGTTAACAAAAGTTTGTTCTCTTTGCCGGTACACTTTTTTCAGTTCCAGATAAACCGGCTGCGTTTGTTGGATTACCTGTGCATGAAAAAAGAAAGTGCTTTTATAGTAGGGATACAGCAACTCCCATTCGTTTTCCTTCACTACCGGCGGCAGTTGGAACATGTCGCCGATATACAGCATCTGCACGCCGCCGAAAGGTTCCTGACTGCGGCGCAGGCGTTGCAGCGTCCGGTCGATGGCGTCGAGCGTGTCGGCTCGTAACATGCTCACCTCGTCGATGATCAACAGTTCCAACCGGTTCAACAAGTCCAGTTTTGCCTTGCTGAAGCGAAACATGCCGGTTTGTGCCGAGTAGCCCGGTACATACGGCTCGAAAGGTAACTGGAACAGCGAATGAAGCGTCACGCCTTCCGCGTTAATGGCCGCTACCCCCGTCGGCGCCGCCACGACAGCCATCTTGTGCGTCTGCCGGCGGATGTGACGCAGGAACGTTGTTTTGCCCGTGCCTGCTTTGCCTGTCAGGAAAATATGTTCCCGCGTTTCGTTCACAAATGCTGTCGCCGTTTCAAAAACGGCGTTATTTTCGTCCTGTTGCTGAAAGTTCATCTGTCAAAATTAATTATCTCCTCTCTTTATGACCTGTCGAAAAGTTTACACAAGACAAAGGTAATGCTTTTTGGTTTAACAGATGAGGTTCCGAAAAAAAAATATCACTACTGTCCGGTAAAATTTGACGACCCGCTCTACTTTTCTTTTT
>JAIRLS010000039.1 GCA_031259205.1 Bacteroidales bacterium
AATCTTGACGTTTGTTACCGGTTGGTTCCTTCAAACAAATCGTGGCTGGCTTTTTCTTCGTCGGTTTTCGATTTGAAATTGTTGAAAGCGTAGGCGATTGAAAGCCTCACGGAAGGCCATGCCGGATGAATAGTGGTGTTCGAATAGAGGTTCCGGGTTCTTTGACTGCCGACGTATTGGGCTGTGGAAAAGACGTCGCGGAAGTTGAGGGTAGCGGTCATTTTTTTGTTGAAAAACTGTTGTCTTACCGAAAAGTTGAAGTAAAAAAAATCGTTCACTCTTCCCTGCGTGCTTACCGACGGTCCGAGGTAATATCCTTCAAAGCGGAGGCGCGTGTTTTTCCCGATATCGACATTCTGGTTGACTGCCAGTTGCCAGTTGAGGCTTTCTTCATCCTCGTCGTTTATTTTGTATTCGTTTTCGATGCGGTAATAGAACAGGCTGCCGTTGATATCCATGCTCCACCATTTATTGATTTGGAATGAGGCTGCCGATTCTGCTCCCGAGG
Organism: Bacteroidales bacterium; assembly: GCA_031259205.1. Taxonomy (GTDB): domain Bacteria; phylum Bacteroidota; class Bacteroidia; order Bacteroidales; family UBA4181; genus JAIRLS01. The sequence continues at coordinate 509 of JAIRLS010000039.1, forward strand.
AGTAATCGTTGCCCACATTGGCCATTGAATCGAGGGTGACGCCTGTATGGTACGGCACGCGCACCCGTTCGATCTTGTCTTTTCGCTTGCGGTGAAAGAGTGTTCCCGACGCGGAATGGTTGCCAAAACCTTTGGAACAGGTAAATTCGTAGGAGTCGGTGTATTCCGGCAATATTTTGGGATTGCCGCGCTGGGCGGTGTAGTAATCCACATATACCACGTATGGTTCCATGTAGAACAGTTGCGGCTGCGTGACGCGGCGCGAGTACGACAGGTTCAGCCGTCCGCCTCGACTCAGATGATAGGCGGTATGTATGGACGGGAAGAGGTCAAAATCGTGCCATACATGACGTGCCCATTCTTCGCTGTTGCCAAGTTTCCGGTAGCGGTATTCGCTTCTCAGTCCCGCCTGATAGCTGAATTTGCCGTAAGTGTCCGACAGCATGGCATACAGCGCGTGGATATCTCTCCTGAAAATAAAACGGTTGTACAAGTCGGATTTCCATACGAAGCCGTTTCCGAATTTGCTTGTAGCGTCCGGTTGATGTTCGTCCCAAAACCAGATATTGTAATCGCCGTCTTCGGTGTAGGTGAAGAAATAGTATCCGGCTTCGAATTTTCCTTCTTTTTCGTTGAAAGGGTGAACATAATCAAGATTCCCTTGCGCGGTGAAACGGTATTCAAACTCCTCTGCACGATGTCCTTGTGCACGGGAGCCGTTGTCATTGAAAAGGTCGGTATAGAAAAATTCCATGGCGTCGCCTTGATAGAGGCCAAAAAACGAACCGCTCAACCGGCGGCCTTTTTGCGGGAAACGATGCTCGAATCCCAGGTTGCCGTAGGCCGACCATTCGTCTAACCTGACATAATCGCTGCCGGAATAGTTTTTCCATGTTGTTGTATTTCCGGAGGCGTAACTGTCTTCGTATCGGAGGCTTCCTCCTCGATTCCTGATGCCGTATCGACCTTCAATGGAAGTTGACCATGTGGTGTTGCCTTTATCCCATTCTATTCCCGAACGGAGGAAATAAGCGTCTGTGTAACTTTTCCGTTCCCCGAAGGAATGGGTGGTGGTGACGGTGTCCGTGTGAATTTCCTTGTATTGGTCGAAATCACTGATGCGATACGTTCGCGACGCCTCTCCCAACGTCTGCCACCGGATTTGGTTTTTGCGATAAGAGGTAAGGAAATTGACGCCTCTTGCGCCCAACGTATTGCCTTTGGCGCTCAACATGCCACTCCATCCGTTCCGTATCTGTTTTTTTGTCACTATGTTGATGATGCCTGCAATGCCGTCGGCTTCATTCCGTGCCGAAGGCGTGGTGATGATTTCGATGTTTTCGATGTGCTCGGCAGGTATTTGTTCCAGCGCTGCACTTCCTTCCAGCGTGGACGGTTTTCCGTCGATGTACACTTTAAACCCGCTGCTGCCTCTGAATGTCACTTCTCCATCGGCGTCTACCCTTACCGAAGGCGTCTGGGCAAGGATATCAACGGCTGTTCCCCCGGCGGCCGCAATGTTCCCTGCCGTTTCTATCACCTTTTTGTCAAGTTTGTAAATGATTTGCCGTTTTTTGCCCATTATTTCCACTTCTTCCAACTTCAGTCCCGTCGGATGAAGAACGACATCATACGTCAGGTCTTTTTGGGTTTCCGTCAAACGGAAGGCTTCGCTTTTATAGCTCTCATAACCGACAAAAACGACTTCCAGATAATATTCGCCCGCTTTGGAACAGGATAACGAATAACTGCCGTCGCTGCCGGTCGAACCGTGGGCTGTAACAGCCGCATTCCGCACACTGTGAAGTACAACGCCGGCAAACTCTATCGGATCGCCGGTGGCTTCGTCCGTCACCTTCCCGATGATAGACCACAAGAGCGCATTTTGAGCAAATAATCCTGTTGAAAGGCAACAGAACAGAGAAACAATGATCAGTCTTTGCATGAAAATTGATGGAATAAAATAATGGCTATTCATTTACGAATCATCTCGAAACTCCTTCCAGCGAACAATACAAGGCATAATATTTTCCTCCCGCGTTTAGCCGTTTGGCTAAATCCTGCAAATACCTTGTTTTTCCGCTACGGCGAGCTGCATGAATCACAAAATATTGTTTCATGTCTATCAATTGTTCCACGCCTTTCAGACGGGTGGCCGCGTCTATCATGTAATGTTTAGCGCTGTTACAGGGGCCTGATATGTTAAAGTATCTCATCATCCGAAAAATTAATTATTTTACAAAAATAACGAAATAATTGATATTACACACAGATGAAAAACTTATTTTGTTTAACTGTTTTATTTTGAATAATTTCGTAAAGATTTGGCAAGACGTTCAGTAATTTTAGTTTTTGAAAAATGGCGTTTATGCTTTGCCGTATTATTTAAATAAAAGTTCAAAAAAATTTCAATAACGCAATTTATTGTCGATGACAGTATAACCGAAAGTCGTTAAACAATACATGAGTTGGGAAGAAGCAGTAATGCGCATAATTTACGACAGGAATTATTCCTTTTTGTTCTCTATTTCTTTCCATTTATCCTGAACGTTTTCTTCTCCATCAAAATAGTTCAGTTGAGTATTTTTGTCAAAAATCTCGTCTAAGGGGGCAAGTAAAATTTTATTCGAATCGGGATATTCGCACACATCGTATCCGACGAAAGTCCTTATATCCAAGTAAACGCAAGGCTCTGCCGTATGGTTGTACAACTGATGCGCTCCCGTTGCACCTTTTTCGAAAAATATCAAATCGCCGCTTTCAACGGTTTCCAATCCTTCGGGCGTCCTCAAGGTAGCCGAACCGGAGATCATCATAAACAGTTCCTCCGCATATCTGTGAAAATGGTATGCGAAAGCGTATTGACCCGGATTCAACTGCCGTAAATCAAATTTCAGGTTTTGGGGTTTTACTCCTGCTTTGGCGATAGAAATATCAGAGAACATTCTGAAATTGTCTATCTTGTCCGGATCTTCTTGAAAGTCTCTTTGGGCTGATTTTAAAATTGTTGCCATGCTTTTATTGCTAAATTATTCATGTTGTTTACGGGAAGGTACGTGAAAAACCAAGATTTTCACACAGAAATAGAAATTACCGGCGAACAGATTGCGAGGGGAAGGCGCTTTTTTCCCGTTTCCCGACGTTTTCTCTCAGTTCGCCCACAAAACGGTGCAGTGCGTGGGTGTCTTTCGCACGGATCATCTCTATCAGTGTCGAGAGTTTATCGTGTATCTTTTCGATTTGCGGCAGAGTATGGGGGTTGAGTAACACTTCGCTCAGCAAGTAGTCGTTTTCCGAAAGCAGTCCGCAAGCGATGTCCAAATGTTTTTTGAAAGTGGTTCCGGGCGCTTCCTGATGTTTCATGCAAGCGGCGAAAACCATCGTCGAGGCAAAAGGTATCGACAGGGAATAGGCCATTGTCTTGTCGTGCTGTTCGAAACTGTATTCGTGGATATTCAGGTGCAACGAGGCATAAAAATCGCGGAAAAACCGTTTGCCTTCCTCGTCGCTTTCGTTGATGATGACGGCGCTTTGTCTGCTCAGTTCTTTCAAACTTGCGAATGTAGGCCCGAACATGGGATGCGTGGACACAAAGCGGCGTCCCAGCCGGAGGTAATAATCCTGCAAACCGTTTTTCACCGAAGTGATGTCGGAAAGGATACATTCTTCCGGCAGGTAGGGCAGGATATCGTTGAACGCGGAAACGGTATGTTGCAGACTCACCGCGTTGATGAGCAACTGTGGCTGAAAAGCGCTGATTTGCTCAAGGGAAACGAAACGGTGGGTATTGAAAAAGTACCTCAAGCGTCGCCTGTCGATATCGAATACCGCTATTTCGTGTTCCAAACAGAGCGATTCGACAAACCATGCCCCCATGTTGCCTGCGCCGATAACCAGTATTTTCATTTGCAAAGAGATTAAAAGGTGAGGTATTTATATGCCGAGCAGGTGTTTCATGGAAAAGATCCCTTTCCTGTTGTGGATAAACTCTGCCGCCATCACGGCGCCCAGCGCGAAGCCCTGCCGCGAACAGGCCGTATGGATGATTTCAATGTTGTCGATGGCGGAAGTGTATTTGACGGTATGTGTTCCGGGTACCTCGTTCTCGCGAATCGAGTGTACGGGCAACACGTCCGGCGCCTCTCCGTCTTGTTCCCAGCGCCTGAGCGAAGATATTTCGTCCAGAATGTCTTCGGCAAGCGTGATGGCAGTGCCGCTGGGAGCATCCAGTTTCCGGATGTGATGGATTTCTTCGATGGATGCCTTGTAGTCCGGAAACCTGTTCATTAGACGGGCTAAAGTGCGGTTGATTTCAAAAAAGATATTCACGCCGGGGCTGAAATTCGAGGTGCAAAGCATCGAACCGTTACGTGCCGCGCACAGTTCTTTTGCTTCGTTCAGCCTGCCATACCATCCGGTAGAACCCGAAACTACCGGCACATCGTATTGAAGACAGCGCATCACGTTATCGAAGGCGGTCAAAGGGCCGGTAAACTCAATGACTACTTGAGACTGTCGCAGGTTTTCGCGGGTAAAAGCGTCTGCATTATCCACGTCAATTTTCAGCACAATGCGGTGTTTCCGTTCAAGAGCGACAGCCTCAACGGCTTTTCCCATTTTTCCGTATCCAATCAGGGTAATATCCATGTGTTATTGATGTTGGTGTTTTATTGCCGGTGAGACGTTTAGTGCCATTCTATTCGGAAGGGTAACTTCGCCTGTATCCCGTTCATTTTCATAATCTCTTGCATTTGCCGGTAATACTTGTAAGCATGGTTGGCTCGAACGGCGCGTACTTGCAATTCTTCGGAAAAACTTGACATCAGCATCTCCAGTGTTCCCTGCACGCGGGGCAACTCTTCGATGGAATAGTTTTCCAGCCCTGTCATTCCGGCAGCAATACGGATAGCGTCGGTCAGTCCGCCGAAGGTATCGACCAGCCCTGCCCGTTGAGCGTCCATAGCGTTCCACACTCGCCCCTGCCCTATTTTATCTACTGCTTCCTTCGTCATTTGACGGCCTTCGGCCACTCGTTCGAGGAAAACTTCGTAAACATTCTCTACGTTGCGTTGCAGCAAATTGCGTTCTTCAGGCGACAAGGGACGCATCTGGCTGGGAAAATCGGCATAGCGGTTAGTGCCTGCGTTATCAAAAGTCAGTCCGATTTTTTTGTTCATGAATTCTTTAAAATTGAACATATAGCCCCAAACGCCGATGGAGCCGGTAATGGTTGTCCGGTCGGCAACGATTGTGTCGGCAAAGGCGGCGATGTAATATCCGCCGGAAGCAGCGATATCGCTAAACGAGGCTACTACCGGCTTTTCCGCCAGACTGATTTCACGACAGATGATTTCCGACGCCAGCGCGCTTCCTCCTCCCGAATTGATGCGCAGTACGATGGCTTTGACCGTCGAATCCCGACGGGCGCTACGAATGGCTTTCGAAAATCTCTCGGAGGCAATGTCGTTCCATCCGTCACCCATCACAATGTTCCCTTCGGCATAAATTACAGCGATTTTGTCTTTGCCTGCCATTCTCGACAAAGGCAACTGTCGCCTGCCGGACTTGATATATTTGGGAAGCGTAATGAACTCGACTTCTTCCGCCGGAGCAATGCCGATTTTCTCTTTCAACTCATCCAAAACTGTGTCGTAATACACCAGTCCGTCCACCAAGCCTTTGTTCATGGCTGTACGGGCGTCGAAGATCTCCAGCTTTTCCGCCCATTCGTTCAACTGCGTCGAAGAAACGCCACGGGCTTCTGCTATCCTGTCTGTCACGCAATTCCAGACGGCATTGACATAGGCCAGCGTCTGTTCCCGGTTTTCCGAACTCATGTTTTCCCGTACAAACAGTTCTCCTCCGCTCTTGTACTTTCCGTGACGAATCATCTGCACCTCAATGTCCAGTTTGTCCAGCATATTTTTCAAAAAAGGCATCTGTGCGCTCAACCCTTTCCACTGAAAATCGCCCACCGGATTGATATACACCTTGTCGGCAACCGTTGCCAGATAATATGATCTTTGCGTGTACACGTCGCTATAGCTGATGATAAACTTGCCCGATTGCTTGAAATTCTCCAAAGCACTGCGTATTTCTTCCAGCTGTGAAATTCCGGCATACACCGTTCCCATATTCAACAGGATGCCTCTGATGCGATCGTCGTTGCCGGCTTTTTCAACGGCAGACAAAATGGCGTTCAATCCAAGCGTCTGTGGTATGCCCGGAGTCATGTAATCCAGCAGAGGCAATGGAGATTCCGGCATACGCTCTACAATTTCAGCGTTCAAATCAATTTTTAACACCGAATGATCCTTCACGGTCACCGGCCTGTCGGACAAGGCGGAAACCGCACTCATTATCACCGCCATAAGCAGGAATAAAATGAACAGGGCAAGAAAACATCCAATAAACGACGCTAAAAGATATTTTAAAAATTTAAGCATAATATGATGAATTTAAGAAACTTGACTTTTTAAAGTTTGATAAAATCCAAAGACAAAGTTATAACATTCAATTGGAAATCAAACTATCTTGCCGTAATAATTTCCTGCAAGGAACATAAAAAGGATAAAGAACATCATGTCAATATCCGAAATTTCATGTAAATTTGCAGCGAAATAAGCATTGTAATTGATAATAAATGTGTGACGGTATGTCAAAAGCTGATTTATTGAGTGTAAAAGAAGCCGGCGAATGGGCGAGCCGCTACATTGGAAAAAATGTAACGCCCTCCAATATTGCTTACCTTTCGTATAACGGATTGTGTAAAGAGAAAAATTCCGTTGTAGCAAACATAAAATTAGGTGACTGTAAGGATGTTTTAGAAGAAATTCCCGACGATTTTGTTGATTTAATAGTTACTTCTCCTCCTTATGCAGACAGGCGAAAACAATCCTATGGCGGTATTCCTCCCGATAAATATGTGGAATGGTTTTTGCCTGTCGGCAGAGAACTTTTGCGAGTTCTAAAGCCCGACGGAACGTTTATCCTAAACATTAAAGAAAAAGTGGAAAACGGAGAAAGAAGCACGTATGTTTTAGAATTGATATTGGCTTTGCGGAAGCAAGGCTGGCTTTGGACGGAAGAATTTGTATGGCATAAAAAGAACAGTTACCCCGGAAAGTGGCCCAATCGTTTTCGAGATGCATGGGAAAGATTGTTACAGTTTAACAAAACCAAAAATTTCAAGATGTATCAAGATGCTGTGAAAATTCCGATTGGAGATTGGGTAAACGAACGCTTGAAAAATCTAAGCGAAACGGATAAAATTCGCGATAATGCAAAAAACGGTAGCGGTTTCGGTAAGAATATTTCAAATTGGTTGGGGAAAAGTACCGTTTATCCCGATAATGTTTTGCATTTACCGACAGAATGTAACAATAAAAATCACAGCGCCGCTTTTCCGGATGCTTTACCCGCATGGTTTATCAAACTCTTTACAAAAGAGAACGATATTGTTTTAGACCCGTTTGCCGGTTCGGGTACAACATTACGGGTAGCGCAAAATTTGAATCGCCATTCGATAGGTATTGAAATTATTCCGGAATACGTCGATTTGATAAAGTCAAATTTGGAACAAGAATTAAGATTATTTTAAAAATGAATATTCTACACCTGCAAGAAGTTGCGCAATACATTGAAAATAATATTAATGTTTTTCATGAAAAACGATTAATACGTTTGGATAAATTAAAATTGTCCGATGTTTTGAAAAGAAAAAATCCGTATTTATTCAAAGCAAAATTTACGGAAACCGCAGAACAAATAGTTCGTGGGATAGCTGATGCCTATATTTCCTCAAATGAAGAAACTATTTTTGGCGATTGGTTAGAAGGTTTGGCAATTTTTGTGAATCAAAAAACCTGTGGCGGTTGGAAGTCGGGCATTTCAAATATTGACCTCGAATTTGATAAAAACGGTATTCGTTATATTGTAGCGATAAAATCGGGGAAAAACTGGGGAAACAGCAGTCAAATAAAAAAAATGGCAGCAGATTTTAAAACCGCAAAAAAAACCTTACGCACGAGTAACTCACAACTGGTAATTACAGCCGTGAATGGCTGTTGCTATGGCATTGACAACCGTCCGGATAAAGGCGATTATTTCAAATATTGCGGACAGGAATTTTGGACATTTATTTCGGGTAACGAAAACTTGTATTTAGACATTATTGAACCACTTGGAAATAATGCAAAACAAAAAAACGAGGAATTCCAAAAATCTTACCATAAAATGATTAATAAATTTACCAAACAATTTGTTATTGACTTCTGCAAAGAAGATGGTGAAATTGATTGGGAAAAATTAGTAAAATTTAATTCGGGAAGAAAATCCAAATTTTAATCCATAAAGAAATGAACAAAAATCCAAAACCGTCGCCCCGTCAATATCCTCTCGAACTGTGTACCATGCCCGGTTTTGCGGGCTCGTCGGCATATTACCTGCGCTACGAAGACCCGCACAACGACCACGCACTGGTGTCGCCCGAAGCCAACGCTTACTGGCGCAACGTCGATCTCTACGTAGGAGGAACGGAACACGCCACAGGCCACCTGATCTATAGCCGCTTCTGGAACAAATTCCTCTACGATCTGGGAGTGGTAAAGGACGATGAACCCTTCCGCAAACTTATCAACCAGGGAATGATACAGGGACGAAGCAATTTCGTCTACCGTATCAAAGGCAGCAACACTTTCGTGTCGCACAACCTGAAAGACCGGTACGACACCACCGAAATCCACGTAGACGTGAACATGGTGCAGAACGACATTCTCGATACGGAAGCATTCAAAGCGTGGAATCCCGACTATGCCACAGCGGAGTTCATCCTTGAGGACGGTAAGTACGTGTGCGGCTGGGCGGTGGAAAAGATGTCGAAGTCCATGTACAACGTGGTGAATCCCGATACGGTAGTGGAACAGTACGGCGCCGACACGCTGCGGATGTACGAGATGTTCCTCGGACCGGTAGAACAGTCCAAACCATGGGACACGGCAGGCATCGAAGGTGTACACCGTTTTTTGCGCCGGCTGTGGAACCTGTTTGTCAGTCGAGAGGGCGAATGGCAGGTAACCGACCGGACGCCCACTCCGCAAGAACTCAAAACGCTGCACAAAACCATCAAAAAAGTGACGGCCGACATCGAAAATTTCTCCTTCAACACGGCAGTAAGCGCTTTCATGATTTGCACAAGCGAACTGCAGGAACAGAAATGCAGCAAACGCGCCATTCTTGAACCGCTGACAGTACTCCTTGCACCGTTTGCGCCGCATATCGCCGAAGAACTGTGGGAAGCGTTCGGACACACAGAAAGCGTGACCACAGCCCCCTATCCCGTCGCCAATGAGCAGTACCTTGTCGAAAATACCTTTACCTACCCCGTGTCGTTCAACGGAAAAACCCGTTTCATGCTGGAACTGCCCATCGACATGGACGCCAAAACCATCGAACAAACGGTGATTGCCCACGAAACCGCCCGGAAATGGATGGAAGGCAAACCGCCCAAAAGGATAATTATCGTACCGAAAAAAATTATTAACGTAGTAGTGTAGTCCGTTAAAAAACGATCCTCCGAAAG
>JAIRLS010000025.1 GCA_031259205.1 Bacteroidales bacterium
CCTCAATGTTCCTGTCTGCGACCTCGACGTTTCTGTCTGCGACCTCGACGTTTCTGTCTGCGACCTCGACGTTCCTGTCTGCGACCTCAATGTTCCTGTCTGCGACCTCGACGTTTCTGTCTACGACCTCAATGTTCCTGTCTGCGACCTCGACGTTCCTGTCTGCGACCTCGACGTTCCTGTCTACGACCTCGACGTTCCTGTCTACGACCTCAATGTTCCTATCGGCGATAGCAATGTTCCTGTCGGCGATAGAAAATTCGAACTTTTTGATGCATATAATTCCGGTCAACGATAGCAATGTTCCGGTTGGCGATAGCAATGTCGAGGTTGGCGATAGCAAATTCGAACTTTTTGATGCATATAATTCCGGTCAACGATAGCAATGTTCCGGTTGGCGACAGAAATGTCGAGGTCGGCGATAGCAAAGACAATTTTACAGACAGGCAAGCGGGAAATCAATCATGGAACAGGAAACGACAATTTGAAATGCACCCTTTTCAAATTAAGTATTATATTTGTGGCCTACATCATAATATAATGTGACCTACATCACAGTATATTATGACGTAGGTCATATATAATTATGATGTAGGTCATAATAATAAAACGCAAATAGAAACAACTCAGTTTCAAGTATGGAACAGGTCAGTTTCTCCTGATAAACCAACTAAAAGATAAAGTAAAAAGTGCAGACAACACTTACGCGCGATTACAAGTCAGTTACGCGAGCGGACATGCCAGATTGGGTTAAGACTTTCCACTTCGCTTTCTTTCACATCAATTTCGGCTTTGTCGGAGCCGCATACTTTGGAGAATATCTCCGGAAATAAAAAAAACCACTGCCATCCGGTAAAAATTATCGCAGAATCATACCGAGTATAGTATAATAACATTAAATTGATTAGGAATGAAAAATAATCGTAGAGATTTTTTGAAGAAAACCCTGTACGTGGGATTGGCGCAGGGCATAACAAGCATTTATGCAGGAATGGCGCAGAGTATGAACAGCGGCACGCTGTCCATACCGCCGGAAGTGAAATGAACAGGGATGAAACGGAACGGTGGTTTTTTCCACGCTCTGAACTCCTTTGATATTCTGATAACTGTTCGTAGAAAACTTCTCATGTTTTACCATGTCGTATTCAAAATCCGTTTTTTCATCTTTGCGGTGATTGATATTTTACGCTGCGAAGATGATCCTTTATTTGAAAACCACTATATGTTATTCATTTTTTGTTCCTTAGATAAAATACCACAAAAATGGTATTGGGAGGTAAATATGAAAATAACTATCTTTGCAGCGTTATATTATCGCCTGTTAGACAAAAAATGTCTTTTTTTCATGCTTGTAATATACGGTATATCGGTAGATATTCCAATATTAGTGTAGTTAGTGTAGTTTAAAATAATAATAATCTAATAATAGTGTAATTTAATAATAGAGTATATATGAAGAAGTTTCATCATCAGATTTTGTTTCGGGCAATGAGGTTTTTTGCCGTTTCAGCGCTCATTGTCCTTGCTACCCACCGTTACGCGACGGGGAACGAACGGCAGCCGGAAAGGCGGCAGGGCATAACCGTCGCCGGCACAGTGACCGACGAGAACGATACGCCGTTGCCCGGCGTAAACGTAGTGCTGAAAGGCACTGTTACAGGCGTAGTAACTGATACAAACGGGAAATATGCCATTTCCGTACCCGACGGCAACGCTGTGCTGATTTTCTCCTTTGTGGGATATGCGCGGCAGGAGGTTATCGTAGGCGACCAAGCCCTTATTAATATCGTGCTGACCGAAGATGTGCGACGTTTGGAGGAAGTGGTAGTCATAGGATACGGCACGCAAAAGCGAAAAGAGTTGACAGGTTCCATCTCCTCAATATCTGCCGAAAGCCTCCGACAAATACCGGCCGCGTCTATTGACAATGTATTACAGGGCAATGCCGCCGGCGTGCAGGTATTGCAGGAATCCGGGCAACCGGGCGGCAGGGTGAGCATCCGTATTCGCGGAGGAAGTTCGATACAGGGCGGCAACGAACCGCTGTACGTTGTGGACGGGTTTCCTTTTTACAATAACGTATATTCGTCCGGCGTGGTGAGCGGGAGCAGCGTCAATCCGCTGGCGTCCGTCAATCCTGCCGACATTGAGTCCATAGACATTCTTAAAGACGCAGCGGCTACTGCCATATACGGGTCGCGCGGCGCTAACGGGGTGATCATCATCACCACCAAAAAGGGAGAAAAGGGAGAAAGCAGCGAAAATGCGCAAGTGACCTACGACGTCAGTGTCGGATCGCAGCGTCTGGCTAAAAAGATTGACCTGCTCAATGCCCACGACTTTGCCATCCTTCGCAATGACGCCCTGTACGACGCCTCTCCCGACAAGGGAAAATACCAGTACCTGTCGCAGAGTGAAATAGACCGGCTGGGCGACGGCACCGACTGGCAGGACGAAGCTTTCCGCAAGGCATGGGTACAGAATCACCAGCTCTCTGTTACCGGAAGCAGCGCTAAAACACGATATGCCATATCGGGCAATTATTTCGGACAGGACGGCATTGTGCGAAATACCGATTTCAAACGCCTCAGCCTCCGCGCCAACATCGACGCACAAGTGTACGACCGGTTGAAAGTGGGCTTGAACCTCACCGCTTCGCGCAGTGAAGCGCATGTGGCGCCCGGCGTCGGAACCGCTACCTCGGAATGGGGAAATACTTTTATCACCTCGTTGCTGATCATGCCGCCTACCGCCACCGTGTATGAACCCGACGGAGGATATACCCTGCAAAACCCTTTTGAAAATATCTTCGCCAATCCCGTCGCTTCGCTCCTCGAACAGGACAACAGGACGCGCAATTATTTGGCGCTCGGCAGCGCCTTTGCCGAATATACCGTCATCAAGGGCTTGACGGTGAAAGTGCTGGTAGGCGCCACCATCAACAGCAACAAGGAATACCGCTACATACCGAGTTATATCTACGAAGGCAGTTTCTCCGACGGGAAAGCCAGCGCAGGAGTAGCCGACCCGTATTCGTGGCTGAACGAAAATACGGTGACCTACGCCACAAGTATTGCACAAAAGCATTTTTTCAATTTCTTAGCAGGATTTACCCAACAGCAGTCGAAAAACGAATGGTTGAGCGCCGGCTCCTCCAACTTTGTAAACGACTATCTCAAATACAACAACCTGCAAAGCGGCGCGGTAATTGCAACGCCGGGGTCGGATGCGGAAAGTTCGGCGTTGCTGTCGTGGCTGGGACGCATCAACTATCACTACAACGATAAGTATTATATCTCGTTCAGTTTGCGCGGCGACGGTTCTTCGCGCTTCGGCAAGGAACGCAAGTGGGGTTACTTCCCTTCGGCAGGCGTGTCGTGGGCAGTGAGCAACGAAGATTTTTTTGCAGCGGCAAAATCGGTCGTCGATGACTTGAAGATACGTTTAAGCTATGGAAAAACAGGCAATCAGGAAATAGGCAGTTATCAGTCGCTGTCCACGCTTGCGCCGGTGAGTTACCTGTTCGGCAACAATCTGGTGACCGGCTTTCTGCCCGAACGACAGCCCAACAAGGATTTGGGCTGGGAAACCACCTACCAGACAGACCTTGGGTTCGATGCAGGATTTTTCAAAAACCGCCTGTCTCTAACGGTGGACGCCTATTACAAGCAAACCGTCGATCTGCTGCTGGACGTACAGATCCCCTGGACAACCGGCTATTCGTCGTCGTTGCAAAACTACGGCTCGGTGGAGAACAGAGGGCTGGAAATTACGCTCAACTCGCATAACGTCAAGGGCGTTTTCAACTGGCACACAGGCGTCAATCTGTCGTTTAACCGCAACAAAGTAGTCAAAATCGGCAATGAAGCCGACTCCTATCTCAGCGGAAACTATCTGGTGAAGGTGGGCGAGCCTTTGGGCACTTTCTACGGTTGCGTTACGGACGGTATCCTGCAAACCGGCGAGGAATCCGTCAAGGGCGTTTTTACGGGCAGCGCCGCTCCGAAAGCCGGCGACCGCCTTTACAAAGACGTCAGTCTTAACGGCTCGTTCACTACTGCCGAAGACCGAGCCATCATCGGCAGCGCACAGCCCGATTTTATCTTCGGACTCTCCAATACGCTGGGGTATAAGGGATTTTCGCTGTCGTTCCTGTGGCAGGGATCAGTGGGCAACGAAATTATCAACGCCAACCGGCAGTCGCTGGAACTGTTCAACGGACAGCAAAATGCAGCAGCATCGGCGCGGGACAGATGGACGCCCGACCATCCGAGCGCCACCATACCCAGAGCCAAGTTAGACCCGGCGCCCGTGTTTTCCGACCGCTTTGTGGAAGACGGATCGTTTATCCGGCTGAAAACGGCAAGCCTGAGCTATACCCTGCCCCTCCGCACAGTGAAAAGCATCGGACTGGAAAACGTCAGAATCTATCTGTCCGGGCAAAACCTGTTGACGTTTACCCGCTACAGCGGCTTCGACCCCGAAGTAACCTCAAGTTCGGACGCTACCGTACAGCGCGGCACCGACGCCGGCGTTTATCCCATTGCAAGAAATATCAATGCCGGCGTCAGTATCACATTTTAACAAAGTATTTCATGTCAAAATATTGTGAAAAAGAAAACTTCCCGCATCCTTTTTCTTCACGGGAAATTTTATCACAAAAAACATTCATCATCGGTTAATAAATAAAAATATAAATACAATGAAAAAGTCAATTATTTTAAATATCGTATTGTGGTCTGTTATCACATTGACGTCGTGCGTTGATTTGGAGGAGATACCCGAATCGAAGCAGTCGGCGGAGAATTTTTATCAAAACGAGGCGGACGCTATTTCTGCGGTAAATGCCATCTATCGCGGGTTGAACGCTCCCGGTCAATCGCTGTACAACAGTCTGATGCAGATAGGCACCGAAATGGCCACCGACGACTACGAAGCCGGCCCGCGGGCACGCAACGCGCACGTAAGGGCGATATCCGGACTGACGCACGACACGTCGAACGACAGGATGCAGGAATTGTGGCGGCAAAGCTACGACGCCATCAACCGCGCCAACGTAGCCATCGACCGCATCAAACTCATCAGCCCCGACAATATTTCGGAAGCAATCCGCAACCGCACCATCAACGAGGCCAAGTTCCTGCGGGCGTTGAACTATTTCAACCTTGTACGGTGGTTTGGCGGCGTGCCGCTGGTAAACCGCGAGCCGGAAAGCCCAACGGAAAGTTTCCTGTATGAAGCGGCAACGGAAGAGCAAATCTATACGCAGATCATCAGCGACCTGCAAGACGCCGAATCGCTGCCTGCTCCGGCAGAGTACGGCGAGCAGGACGCCGGACGGGCTACGGCGGGCGCAGCGAAAAGCTTGCTGGCAAAAGTCTATCTAACGCGAAAAGACTGGGAAAACGCCCGCAAGAAAAGTGAAGAAGTGATTGCGCTAAAATGGTACGACCTGTTCGAGGACTTCGCCGACGTGTTCAACGTGGCAACTAAAAACGGTAAAGAACACATTTTTTCGGTACAGTTCAAAGGGAACGCCAATTTCGTAGGCAATTGCATGGCGGGACGATCGGCGCCCGTCAATGATGAAGTGCCCGGCGTCAACGGCGACTATGCGGACGCGCTGCATATAGAAGGCGGGCTGTTCGACAGCTTCAGCGACAACGACCGTCGGAAAACAGTGACTTTCGTCACCGGAATGATCAGCCCGACAGACGGGCAATACTACTCGCTGAGCATCCCGCACATCCATAAATACTACGATCCGGCGGTGGTAGGCGATCAGTACAACAGTTCCTCCAAAAACCTGCCGGTGATCCGC
Organism: Bacteroidales bacterium; assembly: GCA_031259205.1. Taxonomy (GTDB): domain Bacteria; phylum Bacteroidota; class Bacteroidia; order Bacteroidales; family UBA4181; genus JAIRLS01. The sequence continues at coordinate 5,822 of JAIRLS010000025.1, forward strand.
TACGCCGAGGTGCTGCTGATTTACGCCGAAGCGCTGAACGAAGAAAACAACAGCCCCACGCCGGCAGCCTATGCCGCTATCGACACGGTGCGCAGCCGTGCGGGAATACCGAAACTGAAAGACACGTGGCCGAGCCTCACCGCAGACCAGTTCCGCGATTCGGTCTTTCAGGAACGCCGCAAGGAATTAGTCTATGAATACCAGCGCTGGTTTGACCTGTCGCGGCGCGGCGCGGATTACTACGTGAAAACGCTGAAAGCGGCAGGAAAAATCAACGCGGCGCCGCGCCATATTCATTTCCCCATACCGCAACGCGAAATAGACCTCAATCCGAATCATCTGAAACAAAATCCCGAATGGGCTGAATAGACCTTTCAGCGCCAATCGATCAATAATAAATTTAAATTTTTTAAACCATCACATCATGAATACATTCTTCATCAACGGTAAATTTGCATTGGGCGCGGCAGGGACGCTGCTAAGCTGCGGCGTGCAGAATGTCGATGCCCAGTCGACAAAAGACGAACGTCCCAATATCATCCTCATTATGGTGGACGACCTCGGCTTTTCGGACATCGGCGCTTATGGGGCAAGCGAGATACAGACGCCCCATATCGACCGGCTCGCGCAGGAAGGCGTCCGTTTCCGGCAGTTCTACAATAACGCTATCAGCGCTCCCACGCGGGCGTCGCTCATCACCGGACAGTACCAGCACAAAGCAGGCGTCGGGTTCTTCAACGTCAATCTCGGACTGCCCGCCTATCAGGGTTTTCTCAACAGGGAATCCCTGACCTTTGCCGAAGTGTTGCGACAGGCGGGTTACAGCACGCTCATGTCCGGCAAATGGCACGTAGGCGACGATAAAAACCAATGGCCCAACCAACGCGGATTCGACCGGTTTTTCGGATTCATCGGCGGAGCCAGCAGCTATTATCTTCCGGCGGCTCCGGACGACGACCCCGTTGCGCTGGTCGAAAACAATGAGCCGGTAACGCTGGCGAAGGGAGAATATCTCACGGAAGTCATCGCCGACCATGCTCTGAAATTCCTCGACGAACAAAACGGGGAGCAGAAACCGTTTTTCCTGTATCTGGCATTCAATGCACCGCACTGGCCGCTGCAAGCCCGTCCGGACGACATCGAACGCTACCGCGGCGCGTATGCCCTCGGATGGGATTCCCTCCGCAACGTCAGGTACCGCAACAGCATCGAAAAAGGCGTCACTCCGCCCGAACAGCAGATAGCCGCAAGGGATGCTTCCATTCCGTCCTGGAATCGGCTAACCTGTGACGAACAACAGTTCTGGCAACGCCGTCAGGAAGTATTTGCCGCCATGATCGACCGTACGGACAGGGAGATAGGCCGAGTGCTGGACAAACTGAAAGAGTTGAAGAAGGACGGCAATACGCTCGTCGTCTTCATCTCCGACAACGGAGCGCAGGGCGGCGACGGTCTGTACGGCTATACCCGCCGGACAACAGGCCCCGTAGGAACGGCAGGATCGTATGAATTGCAAAACAGCAACTGGTCGCAAACAGGCAACTCGCCGCTGCGCAATTACAAGGGCAAACCCTACGAAGGAGGTATCAGCAGTCCTTTTATCGCGTGGTTTCCGGAAAAACTGAAAGCGGGCAGCATTGTGGACGGCGTAGGACACATCATTGACCTTGCGCCCACCTTTTACGAACTTGCCGGCGCACAGTATCCGGAAAATTTCGGCGGCACAACCGTCCATCCTTTGGCAGGAAAAAGCCTTGTACCGGTGCTGACAGGCGCAACGGACAAGGTGGAACGCAATGAGCCTCTGTTTTGGGAACGCGCCGGCAACAAGGCGGTACGCTCCGGAAAGTGGAAACTTGTGTCCCTCTATCCGCAAAACCGGTACGAACTGTACGACATCGAAAACGACAGGGGCGAAAACCGCGACGTGGCGGCACAACATCCCGACGTCGTGGAACGCCTCAAAAACGAATATGCTCAATGGGCAAAGAAAAACGACGTGGTCGATTTCTCCCTGCTGGCAGGCAGCGACCCTTTTTCACGACCCGCTTCCGACAGGACAGGCCGGTCAAAATAATCTCAAAAAACAAAAAATCATGAAAACATCAAATCATCACCTGCTGCTCGGTACGCTGGCCATAGCCTCTGCCTCATGCGGCACAACAGAAAACAAAAATACCGAGCGCCGGCCGCCCAACATCATCCTCATCCTTGCCGATGATTTGGGCTATTCCGATTTGGGCGCATACGGATCGGAAATACAGACGCCTCATTTAGACCGTTTGGCGTCGGAAGGCATTCGTTTGCGCGAGTTTTACAATAATTCCATCAGTGCGCCCACACGTGCGTCGCTCCTGACGGGACAGTACCAGCACAAGTCAGGCGTGGGCTATTTTGCCAATGACCTCGGGCTGCCCGCCTATCAGGGCTATATCAACCGCGAATCGCTGACTTTGGCAGAAGTGCTGCAAACAGCAGGCTACACAACCATCATGTCCGGTAAATGGCACGTCAACGGGAAAGACACAAGCTATCCGTGGCAACGGGGCTTTGCACGCAGTTTCCATGCCGACAACGGCAGCTATTTCGATCAAGGCGACTACAACGGCGGCGTAAAACGCCCGTATCATCTCGACGGAAACGACTATCCGCTCGAAGCAGGCTCCTACTACGTTACAGACGTCATCACCGATCAGGCCATACGATTGATCGAAGAGGAAAGCGGTAAGGGACGTCCGTTTTTCCTCTACCTGTCTTACACCGCTCCGCACTGGCCGCTGCACGCGCTGCCGGAAGACGTCGCCAAATACAAGGGGAAATATGACATCGGATGGGACAGGCTCCGCCAGCAGCGTTTCGAGAAACAGAAAGCGCTCGGCGTGACGCCGAAGCATTTCACTCCGTCCGTCAAAAATGCAGACATACCGGACTGGGAACGATTGGCATACGACCAGAGGCAGGAATGGAGCAAGAAAATGGAAGTTTTCGCGGCAATGGTGGATCGTCTTGACGAAGGAGTGGGACGCCTGCTGGCGTCGCTGAAAGAACAGCATCTGGACGACAATACGCTGATTGTTTTCCTTTCGGATAACGGCGCTCCGGCAGAAGACCTTGTGAGATGGTTTCACGGGGCAGTGCGTAATACCGGGCCTCTTGGAACCATCGGTTCCTACGAATCGCAAAGCAAGAACTGGTCGTATGCTTCCAACACGCCTTTCCGTGATTTCAAGGATTATCTGTACGAAGGCGGCATCAGTTCGCCGTTTATTGCATGGTTTCCCGGAAAAATCAAAACCGGCGGCATCGCACGCGGCACCGGTCATATCATCGACATTGCGCCTACCCTGTATGAACTTGCAGGCGCCGCCTATCCCGAAAAATACGGAGAAACGGAACCTTTTGCCTTACCGGGGAAAAGCCTGTTACCGGTATTGTTCGGACAACAGGATACCGTTGAACGGGGCAAGCCTCTGTTTTGGGAACGAGCCGGCAACCGCGCCGTTCGTTTCGGCAAATGGAAACTGGAATCTCATTACCCAAGTTACGCATGGGAACTGTACGATATGGATACCGACCGCGGCGAAACCGACAATGTCGCCGCACAACATCACGACGTGGTCAGCCGGCTTTCCACGCTGTATTTCGAATGGGCTAAAGAAACGGGCGCAGTGGATTTCCACACCATCGAAGACCGCGAACCACCCATGATGAAAGAATTCAGGAAAAGCAAAATTCAGGAACCGGTAAAAGCCATGTTCTCCTTTTAGCGTTCAAGGGTACGGTTTTTCAACCCGTTGCCGTATTCTTTCAGGAATTGACGAACATCGCTGCCGTAGGCTTCCATGTATTTGTCATCCATATAAACGGCAAACGAGGTAATATTCCGGATTCCCAAGCGGGCATAGGTATCTATGTCCGACTCGAATACGGACCTGTTCCAGGGTAATTTTACCGCCGGTTTTTTCCATGAACTAAAAAGGGATACGTCTAACCAGTATTCCAAAACGACTGCCGTTTCGACGGGGAACACCGTCAAATTATCCTTGAGGTCTTGCAGGAGTATTTTGTGAGGCGTCTCAAAGCGGGTTCCTGTTGCATGTTCGTCGGATATAGCTTTGTCCCAGGAGCGTTCAATGGGCGCAAATTCGAGAAAAATCCCTTCCGCCGGTTTTACCCGTTGAGGTGCGGGGCGCGTATTCTCGTAAGCCAGATGAGCAAGTTGAGCTTCGGGGTCAAAAGTGCGCAAGGCTTTGATGATCCTGTTTTCGACTATCAAGGCTTGTTCGCTGTCCGAATATTCGGCACATGCCGGACAAGCGCACATCGGCTGTCCGTCGTCGATCCAGAAATAGTAACGATGACTTGCAGACGGTAGCAGACGCGCGTAATTAAGCGCATTTTCGGCAACGATATCAAGCGCTTTTGGCGAGTGAACGCACAAATTACAGTCGTTCACCCTGCGTCCCCGTTGATCCATGCGAAACAGGCTTGAATCTTCGGCAAACAATTCTCTCGGCAGCAGCATACTCATGGCATGGAGCTGGTTTTCTACCGTAATACCATACTTCTCGCAATCGGACATGAATTTTTTCCCTTTATCCGACTTGAGAAAGCCGGTGAGGGAAAAGTGCGCTCCTATCGTATTGATGCCGTTTTCATGCGCCAACTTAGGCCATTCGACCGTTTCAAGGTCTTCGATGGCCAACACGACCCCTCGCATCTTAAAACAGGGTTCTTTCTGCGTGCAGGCAAGCGTCATCATGCTTGCGGCAATAAAGGTGAAAAGACCTATCGTGTGTCGGGTCATGTTTATTTCTGTTTTACGGACAAGTTATTCGGCAGTGACATTCCCTCCGAGGGACGCCGCATTCCTGCTGTGTGCAATGGATTGCAACGCAAGGTATTTATCGCCGAATTTCCCCATATTCTCCAATTCCGTGTCGAAATGATCCTGATGGGATTCTTCTTCAAGGATGATGCTTTCAAACAACTGTTTACTTGCCAAGTCCGCATCTGTCCCGCACAGATTCGCCCATTCGTTATAATTAGCGATGGTCTCGGATTCCATGGCTTCGGCTTTTTCCAGCATGGCTTTCACATCGTGAATCTTTTCCACCGGCGCCGACGCCTGCATTTCTATTTCCCCTTTCAGGTAGAGTACCCTTTCGGCAAATTTTTCCACGTGCCTCATCTCCTGAATGCCCGTGCGTTTAAAATAAGCCGACAGGTAATCATATCCCATGTCTTCCAGCAGAAAATGGAAATACATGTACTGGTTCAAAGCCGTCATCTCTCCTCCTATGGCTTTGTTCAACAACTTGATACTCTTCTCTCTTTTGATCATATTTCGTATATTTAAAGTGTTATTTTTTACTTTTCCTTAATTGGTGGATGTGTCGTCGACAATATTGGGGTTAGTGGCAAGCGCTTCACGTATTTTGGCTTCCAGTTCTTCGGACAGCTCCACGTTATCGTTCAGCAGTTGTTTGACGGCCTCCCGTCCCTGTCCCAATTTGGTGTCGCCATAGCTGAACCATGATCCGCTTTTCTTGATGATGTTGAGCGTTGTTCCCAAATCGATGATTTCGCCGATACGGGAAATGCCTTCTCCATATATGACGTCAAATTCCGCCCTTCGGAAAGGCGGCGCCAGTTTGTTTTTCACGATTTTCACCTTTACGCGGTTACCGCTGATTTCTTCGCCGTCCTTGATAGCTGTTGTTTTTCGTATATCAATGCGTACCGAGGCGTAGAATTTAAGCGCGTTACCTCCTGTGGTGGTTTCCGGATTGCCGAACATCACGCCTATTTTTTCGCGCAACTGGTTGATAAAGATACAACAGGTATTGGTTTTACTGATGCTGGCGGTTAATTTTCGCAAGGCCTGCGACATCAGCCGCGCTTGCAATCCCATGCGCGAATCGCCCATATCTCCTTCTATTTCGGCTTTTGGGGTGAGTGCGGCCACAGAATCAATTACCAGAATATCAATAGCGCTGGAGCGAATTAATGCGTCGGCAATTTCCAGCGCCTGTTCGCCGTTGTCGGGCTGCGATACATAGAGCGACTCCATGACCACGCCTAATTTTTGTGCGTAAAAACGGTCAAAGGCATGTTCGGCGTCAATGAACGCTGCAATGCCTCCCATTTTCTGGGCTTCGGCGATAGCGTGAATTGCCAGCGTAGTCTTTCCGGACGATTCGGGACCAAAAATCTCAATCACTCTTCCGCGGGGTAATCCGCCAATACCTAAAGCGATGTCCAAAGCTATCGAACCGGTCGGTATCGACGGCACTTGCTCAACGGCTTTGTCACTCATTTTCATGATGGAACCCTTGCCAAATTCCTTGTCCAATTTGTCTAACGTTAATTGGAGCGATTTCAGCTTTTCTTTTTGAATGTCCCCTGTAGCGCTGTCTTTCTTATTATCCATATTTTTCTTTTTAAGACTACAAAGATATTATATCTTTCCGAAGTTTTTACATACGACGTCGTTTTTTTTTACGCGACGGTCGGAACGGCAAAGCCTTCCGGCAAAGCAAGCGCATTTTACTTTCACGCGGCGCAAACCTGTGAGCCGACCGCCTTCCTTTAGCCGAAAAATGACAGGCTCCGTGCAACGCTGCGACTTCCACTGTGTCGCTTTGGGCAAACTCTTTCCACAGAGAACTGCTCCTGTATGAAACGCAAAGTCGCACAACGCCACACCAGCGGGAGGCTAAAAAGGCATTACTCGAAAAAACGCTTACTTCCCATGCGGAATGGGCAAGAGCGTTTACATACGTGTGCGGCAAAAATTGCACACGTGTGAAAATTTAAAAACACTGTGTGAAAATTTATCTGCACACGTGTGAAAATTGATTACTTCTTTTATTGAGACGCTATCGGTCAGAGGACTGTTCTATCCGTGTTTTGTTTCCCGCTTTCGCCCCTTCGTGCTTTCGTGCCTTCGTGCCTTCGCGCCTTCGTGCCTTCGTGCCTTCGTGCCTTCGTGCCTTCGTGCCTTCGCCCCTTCGCCCCTTCGCGCCTTCGCGCCTTCGCCCTAATTTCAGCCCGCATAAAGCTGAATAAATGGAAGGAAAATAGACGGTGAAAAATTATTTTTTTCCGGACAGTGTTGATTTTCCTCAAAAAAAATCTTATATTTGCCGAAATATTTCATTTTTCTGGTATTGCAAAAGGTATTTACATATTACATTTATATCGTATTTTTCTTTTTTTTCTGGAATGAGTTTGCCGTAGCCCAAACGTCCATAGAGGGCGTCGTGAATAGTTATACACATGTAACCGATATCAGCGGCGTCACGGTAACGGTAAGCGATGCGAGCGCTTTCAAAAAGCGCGATACCGTCCTCCTGATTCAGATGACGGGCGTGAGTGCCAACGGTAGCTATGTCAATAATGCAGGGAAATATGAGTTTCATATCATATCATCCGTTGCCGGCAATAAGATCAGCCTGATCATGCCGCCGCAATTTACCCCGAACGCCGAGTGGGTGCAGTTGATCCGGGTACCGACTTTCAAAAACGCCGTAGTGACCAATACGCTGACCTGTGAGCCATGGAACGGCAACGAGGGGACGGGCGGCGTGGCGGCCATCATTGTCGATCAAACCCTGACCCTGAATGAGGACATTGATGTTTCCGCCAAAGGCTTTGCCGGCGGACAGGTAATAGCAACGCCGGTAACCCCGGGCGATTGCAGCCCCCCGTGCGCGGACAGCGACAATTATCCTTCCACCTCGCCTGCCAAATGCGCCGGTAACAAAGGCGAAGGCAATGTTGAAAAATCATACCTGAATACTAATCCGAGAGGAAAAGGCTACGTGTGGAGCGGCGGCGGCGGCGGCAACGGCATTTTTGCAGGCGGCGGCGGCGGCGGCAACGGCGGCGGCGGCGGCAACGGCGGCTATTCTGTTTGTAACAATAATCCTGCAAGTCAAGGCGGGCGTAGGGCTTTCTTTGGAAATAACTATTCGTCGTGGCTCAACCGTATTTTTATGGGCGGCGGCGGCGGCACGGGCAACGGCGCGGCCACTGCCGGAGGAGCGGGCGGCGGTATCGCTTTTGTCATTGCAAAAAATCTGGTATTCCAAAATAACGCCGCGATAAAAGCCAACGGACAGGACGTAGCGGGAGAACCGGATGCAGGCGGCGCAGGCGGCGGCGGCGCAGGCGGGAGCGTCATGATCGTGACGGATCATTTTAACCGTCTTTCCGTAGAAGCGAAAGGCGGAAATGGCGGAGATACCGACCATAGGGGCAACGCCGAAGTAGTAGGAGTAGGCGGCGGCGGCGGCGGCGGAATTTTCCACACCGGTCTGGATTCGTCCGCAGTCATCCATAACGCCGATGTCAGCGTCAATGTAAACGGGGGATCCAACGGTCTGGTTCAACCCTCCGGCGACTATATAGTGACGCCGTCCTCGCCGGGCGAACGGGGACAAATTCTGGCCGGACAAACCTTGCAGCAAAGGGGCTTCCTGTTCAATTTCATCACTGTGGACGACGCCGTCCTCTGCCATAAAGACAGCATATACCTGACCGCATCCCTTCCGCAGGGCGGAAAAGACGACAATTATACCTACCTGTGGCAAAACAGGAAGGGCGCAAAAGGCGCTTGGCAGCCGCTGGGCCATGCCCAAGACTTCCATACCGCCCCGTTTTTGACTTCCGATACGGTCTTTTTCCGGCGCATCGTCACTACCAGTCAATTGATTAACGGCCTCGAAAGAGAAGTGCGCGACACCAGCTTATGGGTGAAAGTGACGGCGCTTCCGCCTTTCAGCGACAACGTTATCCTTACGCAGGACTCCATCGTGTGCGAAAACGCCGGCCTGGACATCCAGGCCTTGCCCGCATCGGTGGGCGCCGACGTCCCGATCGTCTACAAATGGGAGAGAAAGTCGGACGAATCCGTATGGTCGGACGTTCACGACGACGGAGAAAGCATAACAGCGGCGCTGCAAACCGGCAAGAACTGCTTCCGCAGGATAGCGATGACTTCCGGCGCCGCGCCCGCCTGCACGGACACAAGCGCATCCGTTGAAGTAAGACTGCTGGAGCAAATATCGAACAACGAACTGCTCCCCTCACAACATCTTTGCGAAACGGAAAGCCCGGCAATACTGAGAAGCGGGACGCTTGCAGGAGGCGACGGCTCCTATTCCTACCTTTGGGAAAACAGCGCCGACAGCATCAACTGGACGCTCCTGCCCGTCACAACAGAAACCTGCCTGCCGTCCGCCGTCAGCATGTTTTACCGCCGTACCGTCATTTCGGGGAAATGGGGCTGTTGCCGGCATACCAGCCCCGCCGTCGCCGTCCGTTTCGACGAGAAACCTTCTGCGGCGGTCATCCTGTACGACAAGAATGACACGCTGAATTTTCTGTTCCAACTCGACTTGCAGGCGCAAAACATCTCCACCGGACGCGGCGAATGGACAGCCGTCGACGGCGACGCCACCTTCTCCCCTCCCAACCTCCCCCATACCACGGTCAGCGGACTGAAAACAGGCGTCAACACTTTGCGGTGGACGGTCGCCAACGGCACCTGTCCGGCAGAAATTGCAGAAATAACCCTTTTCGTCCGGGACGTGGTTATCCCCAACGGGTTTAGCCCCAACAACGACGGGTACAACGACTGTTTCGGCATATTGGGAATCGAAAACGCCGGAAAATTTGAATTAACGGTCATCAATCGTGCCAATAAAGTGGTCTTCCGGACGTCGTCCCTCACCGGAAACTACCCCTACCCCTGCGTGTGGGAAGGCAAAGACGATTCCGGAAACGCGCTTCCGGCTGGAACCTATTATTTCCGGTTAAAAGTGAATGATAACCAAATACACAAAGGCTATGTCATTCTCAAGAAGTAAATTGCCGGTCATCGGATGCCTGCTGTTATCCGGGCTTCTCTGCCGGGCGCAGCACAATCCGCTGTACGACCAGTACCTTTACAACGGATTGGCGATCAACCCTGCCTTTGCCGGAAGTCGTGAAGTGATGAACGTGGCCGCTTTGTACCGTATGCAATGGTTGAAAATGGAAGGAGCGCCCGTCACACAAACGCTGGCAGGCGACTTTCCCCTGTATAATCCGCAATTGGCGCTGGGCTTGCTCATTCAGAACGACAAAACGGGCGTGTACAAAAAAACAGGCGTATACGGCGTTTATGCCTTCCGCATCAAAACGAAGAAAGGCCGTTTCGCGCTGGGACTGCAAGGCGGATTCGACCTGATGCGGGAAAACCTTGCCGTAATCAGGACGCTCCAGCCCAACGATCCGATGTTCGATACCGAACTGCACCGCCTGTTCATGCCCAATATCGGCACAGGAGCCTATTACTATTCAAAAAAATATTTCGCAGGTTTATCCGTTCCACGCTTAGTGCTGTACCGGCCGGCGACGAACAACAAATACAGGGGTAAACTGTCGCTGTACGACGTCATGCTGTACGGAGGCGTCAACATTACCGTCCATCCGTCGTTCAAGCTGAAACCTTCCGCGCTGATCCGTTACAGCCCGAACGATTTCATGGCAGACGTCAACTGTAGCGCTATTTTCCTTCCCGACGACAGGCTGGAAGTGGGACTGTCGTACAGAAGCACGAAAGTATGGGTCATAACGACGGGAATACGCATTAACCCGCAAATACACATCGGCTACGTTTACGACCATGCCTTTGGCGTGGCCAACATCGCCGGCGGGTCGCATGAAATTCTGCTGCGTTACGAATTTCGTTACCGTGTAAATACCGAAAATCCATTGTACCTGAAATGAAACTTCTCAACGTCATATTATCTTTTGCATTGCTGGCGGAAACCTGTCTTCTCCGGGCGCAGTATGAAGTTGTGCCAGTGCCCTTCAACACCTCATACGCCGACGAAGTAGTAACCGCGCCGCTTGCCGGAGGTCTGATCTATTGCTCCAACCGGAACCGAAACCTGTTCCGCAGCCGGACAGACCTCAACGAAGAACACCTTTTCCGGCTGTACGCCGTTTACCAAGAGGACAACCGTTGGGGACAACCGCAAATACTGCAAAAAAACCTGCTGCCCGACGCTCATACAGGCCCCGTTTCGATTAGCGCCGACGGAAAAACCGTTTACCTCACCGTCAACGGTCAGTCCGGCAAAGGAATCTTCATCGCAAGAAAAGAAGGCGACGTATGGAGCCGGCCGTATCCCTTTGAACACAACAGCGCGGAATACGTAACCGCGCACCCTGCCGTAAGCAAAGACGGCAACCGGCTGTTCTTCGCCTCGAACATGCCCGGCGGATTCGGCGGATTCGACATCTACTGCTGCGAACGAACCGGCACAGGCTGGAGCCAACCCGTCAACCTCGGCGCCGACGTCAATTCGGCAGCCAACGAACTGTATCCCTTCCTGCAATCAGACCGGCAACTGTTCTTCGCCTCGTCCGGACACGAAACCACAGGCGGACTGGACGTCTTCTCGGTAACGGAATGGAACGGCCGGTGGACGTCAAGGCAACACCTCAAAGCGCCCATCAACTCCCCGGCAGACGATTTCGCTTACGTCGCCGCCGAAAATGCCACAGGCTATTTCTCCTCCAACAGAAACGGCAAATCAATCGATATTTTCGCGGTCAAATCGCTCTTCCCCGTCTTCACCGACTGCAACGAACAGGAAGAAAACGATTACACCTTCCTGTTTTCCTACACCGTTTCAGAAGAAGACACTACCGGCAACTTTACTTACAGATGGGATTTCGGCGACGGAACAGGCGCAACCGGCGACAGCATCAAACACAGCTTTCCGGCAACAGGCAACTATCCCGTCCAACTGTACATAACCGACCTCCTCACGGGAGAAGAAACCATGGAAGCCGAATACAACGTAGCCGTGGAAGACGTCGAACAACCCTATATCAACCTTCCGGAAAAAGCCACCACCGGAGAAAAACTCACCCTCGACGCATCACGCACTTTCCTTCCCGGCGTCAATATAGAAAACTACTACTGGCAAACAGGCGACGGCACGCAGTTATCTCTCAAAGAACCGGTCGGCGAATATCACTACAACATTCCCGGCGTCTACCGGATACAACTCGGCGTTACCGGCACGCAAAAAGACACCGGCCAGCAGGTGAAACACTGCGTCCTCCGCACAATAGAAATCACACGGTAAAACGTTGCTTTAGCTTTAGACCTTGCAGCTTTAGCTTCAAACCTTACAGCTTTAGCTTCAAACCTTGCAACTTTCAACTTTCGACTTTCGACTTTCGACTTTCGACTTTCATCTTTCGACCAGCTACACAATCTCCCCGCCCTTCACCTCCAGCACTTTGTACTCCCACTGCACCTCGTGCAGCAGGCTGTCAATTCTCACCTTGCTGCTGTCGGTCAGGAATATTTGCCCCAGGGCGCTGTGCGATATTACCCCTATCAGATTTTTGACGCGCTGCATGTCGAGCTTATCAAAAATATCGTCGAGCAGCAGCAGGGGAGGGGTGCCCAGTCGCTGCTGCAGGAGCTCCGCCTGCGCGAGCTTTAGCGCCAGCAGCATCGTTTTTTGCTGTCCCTGCGAGCCTAATTTTTTGATGGGGTAGTCGTCAAGCAGCAGCGACAAATCGTCGCGGTGCACGCCGGTGGAGGTGAACTGCAGGGCGCAGTCGCGGGCAAAGCTTTGCTTGAGCAGCGCAAGCAGGCCGCCGTCCTTCAGGTCGGATGCGTACGCGAGGTGCACGCGCTCCTTCCCCTGCGAAATGAGCTCGTAGTACTTCTGAAAAAACGGCGACAGGTCGCTGACGAGCTGCGTGCGCTTGCCGAACACCTCGTCGGCGCAGCTGCTCAGCTGCTCGTCCAGCACCTCGAGCAGGTCGTAGCTGAGCGAGCGGACATCCTTGAGCATTTTGTTGCGCTGCTGCAGCGCCCGTCCGTAGCGCGTAACGGCGTCGAGGTAGCCCTTGTCGAGCTGGGCAATAACGCTGTTGAGGTAGCGGCGGCGCTCTTCACCGGATTCGCTGATGATAGCGCTGTCCGCCGGCGAAATCATGACTAACGGCAGCATCCCGATGTGGTCGGCAAGCCGCTCGTAGGCGTTGGCGTTGCGCTTAAAGATTTTGCCGTCGGCGCGCGCGCAGCCGCACGATACAACCTCTTCGCCGCCGCGAACGTGGTACGTGCCCTTGACCAAAAAAAAATCCTCGCCGTGGCAGATGCACTGCCTGTCGGTAAGGCCGCTGCTGCTTTTGCACATGGAGAGCAGGTAGAGCGCGTCGAGCAGGTTAGTTTTACCCTCGCCGTTGCTGCCCACAAGGCAGGTGAGTTTGGCGGCAGGATACAGCTCCAGCTGGCGAATATTTTTGAAGTTTACAACCGATAAATGTTTAAGGTACATGGTGGATGGCTCATTACGCTGCAAAGGTAATAATTTAATTACGAATTTGTAATCTTTAATTCTCCGTACAGGTCAAACTCATCGGCAGCGGTGATTTGTATGCTGTAAAAATGGCCGGCGGTCAGCGGTTTTTCGGAAGCTATGAGCACCTCGCCGTCAACCTCCGGCGAATCGAACTCCGTGCGCCCGGCGTAGCCGCTGCCTTCCCTGCGGTCGAGCATCACCCTGAGCGTTTTCCCGATTTTGGCGTGGTTGAGCGAGGCCGAGATGCCCGCCTGCAGCTTCATCACAGCATCGGCGCGACGCTGCTTTTCCTCCTGCCCCAGCGCGTCTTTGAAATGCCTTGCCCCGTAGGTGCCCTCCTCCTCGGAGTAGGTAAACACGCCCAGCCGCTCAAACTTTACCTCGCGCACAAAATCAAGCAGCTCGGCAAACGCCGCATCGTCCTCACCCGGATGCCCTACCAGCAGGGTTGTGCGCAGCGCAACGCCCGGCACCCGGCTGCGCAGCTTGCCTATCAGCTCGCAGGTTTGCCGGCGGTTGATGCCGCGCCGCATGTTCTTCAGCACCGCGTCGCTCACGTGCTGAAGCGGGATGTCGAGGTACTTGCAGAGCTTGCTGTTGTTGCGCAGCGCCTCTATCACGTCATCCGGGAAGTGCGCGGGGTAGGCGTAGTGCAGGCGTATCCACTCAATGCCGTCCACCTCGCTCAGCGCGGCAAGCAGCGCGGCAAGGCAGCGCTTGCCGTAGAGGTCTACGCCGTAGGAGGTGGCATCCTGCGCTACCACGAGGAGCTCCTTCACGCCTTGCTGCGCCAGCAGCTGCGCCTCGCTCACCAGCGCCTCGACGGGGGTGGACACGTGCTTGCCCCGGATAAGGGGGATAGCGCAGTAGGAGCAGCGCCGGCTGCACCCTTCGGAAATTTTGAGGTAGGCGTAGTGCTTAGGGGTGGTGAGCAGGCGCTCGCCCCTGGGCACCTGCACGTGCGGAACGCCCACCGCTGTAAGGATGTCGTCAATGCTGCTGACGCCAAAAAAATCGTCAACCTCTTCTATTTCTTTGCGCAGGTCGTCCTTGTAGCGCTCCGACAGGCACCCCATCACGAACAGCTGCTCAATGTCGCCGCGCCGCTTGGCTTCGGCAAACTCCAGAATGGTATTCACCGATTCCTCCTTTGCGCCGGCAATAAACCCGCAGGTGTTGATGATGACAATTTTGGCAGACGTATCGTTGCTATCGTGCAGCAGCGTGTAGCCGCCGTACCGCAGGCGAGCCATCAGCTTCTCGGAGTCCACCACATTCTTGGAGCATCCAAGGGTGATAAGATTTATTTGCTTACGTGTAGATTTCGATGATTTCAAATTTCAGCTTCACAGAGTTCCCAAATAATGAGCCTATAGCCCATACCTCATACCTCAATACCTAAACAGCGTTTCCACGAATTTCTTCTTGTCAAAGGGCTGCAAGTCTTCCACCTTTTCGCCTATGCCGATGTACTTTACGGGGATTTTGAGCTGGTCGGAAATGCCAAGCACCACGCCGCCTTTTGCCGTGCCGTCGAGCTTGGTAACGGCAAGAGCGGTAACCTCCGTCGCCCGGCTAAACTCTTTAGCCTGCAGAAAAGCGTTTTGGCCTGTAGAGCCGTCGAGCACCAGCAGCACCTCGTGCGGTGCGTCGGGGACGACCTTGCGCATAGCGTTTCGGATTTTTGAGAGTTCGCTCATCAGGTTCACCTTGTTGTGCAGGCGTCCGGCGGTGTCGATGAGCACGGCATCGGCGCCGTTGGCCTTTGCCGAGCTTAGCGTGTCGAAGGCAACGGCGGCAGGGTCGGCGCCCATCTTCTGCTTGACGATGGCAGCTCCGGCGCGCGCAGCCCACACCTCCAGCTGGTCGACGGCAGCAGCGCGAAACGTATCGGCAGCGCCGATGTACACCTTTTTCCCCTCTGCCACGAGCTGCGCCGCCAGCTTGCCTATGGTGGTGGTTTTGCCCACGCCGTTTACCCCCACTACCATCACCACGTAAGGGGTACCCTGTGGGACGGATGGGGCGGCAACGGCGCTGTCGTTGCCCTCCAGCAGCAGCTCAATTTCTTCCCTCAGAATCCGGTTGAGCTCGGCAGCGTTGAGCACCTTATCGCGTGCCACGCGCTGCTGCACGAGCGCAACTATGCGCAGCGTTGTTTCCACGCCTACATCGGACGAAATGAGCGCCTCCTCAAGGTTGTCGAGCACCTCGTCATCTACCTTCGATTTGCCGACAACGGCGCGAGCAAGCCGCTTGAACAACCCTTCCTTTGTTTTTTCAAGCCCCTGAGCCAAGACGCTATTTTGTGCTGTCGGCTGCGCTTCGGCTTGCTTTGACGAAAAACGAGCAAAAAATGCCATGATACTTTCTTAATATTTTGGTCAATAATTTGAGGTGCAAACTTACATGAAAATTTTTGGGTATACAAGCGTGTGCAGAGGTAATTTTTGATTCTTGCGCGTTGAGCCAAGCTGCGCCACCTCGTGATCGCCCCGCAAAACGACGAAAAGGGAAGCAGCGCCGTGCCTGCCGGTCATCCCTGCAGCTGCTTGGCAAGCGGCGGCATGCCTGCTGCAAACCGTTCCCTGATGTAGGTAACATTTTTTCTGTCCACCTCTCCGCCTGCCGGATTTATTACGTAAATGCTGCACATCTTCGGGGCGTAGTGGAGCAGGGAGGCGGCAGGGTATACCGCCATCGATGTGCCTGCTATCACGAGTATCGTGGCGGTTGAAACAATTTCCACCGCCTTTTCCATCATTGGCACAGGCTCTCCGAAAAAAACAATGTGGGGTCGCAGCTGCCCGCCTTTGGGGCAGAGGTCGCCCGGCAGCACGTCGCCGTCAACCTCGCAGATGTACGACTCATCTTTCATGCTCCTGCACTTGGTGAGCTCGCCGTGCAGGTGCAGCACTTTGGTAGAGCCAGCCCGCTCGTGCAGGTTGTCTACGTTTTGCGTTATTACGTCCACGTCGCTTGTGGCCTCCAGCGCCGCCACGGCGTAGTGCCCTGCGTTGGG
The DNA here is from genome assembly GCA_031259205.1 of Bacteroidales bacterium. Classification (GTDB taxonomy): domain Bacteria; phylum Bacteroidota; class Bacteroidia; order Bacteroidales; family UBA4181; genus JAIRLS01. The sequence continues at coordinate 22,232 of JAIRLS010000025.1, forward strand.
CTCTACAGTCTTGAGCTGCCTCCGGCGCTGATTGTAAAAATCAAGCACCAGCGCAGGATTTCGCGCCAAAGCTTCCGGCGTGCAAACATCCTCTATGCGGTGCTTTGCCCAAAGGCCATCGGAATCCCGAAAGGTTTCCAAGCCGCTGTCGGCGCTCACTCCGGCGCCGGACAGTATCACGATATGCTGCTTCATAAGTTTTGATAATTAAATGTTGACGGCAAATATACATGAAATCCACGAATTATGCGCCGCTGTACGGCGGCGCACCGTACTATTTTCTCTATTCATTTGTTTGTTTTCGCTTTTAGTTCCGCCAATTTCATCATAACCACCTTGTACACAGCGCGAGACGGCGTCTGCCTTTTACAATTTTTTACAGCTGCAACGTTGGAATTTATCACTACTTACCATGAGTAAGCCGTAAATTTTTGTACCTTGCGACGCTTTTTTGCAGCAGCGCCAAGCAATTGTTGAACTAAAAATCTAATATTTAGTTATGAGAAAAAAAGTTATTCGTTGGATTTCCATTGCATTAGCAGCCGGATTGCTGGTAATGCTGATAGCCTTTCGCTATTTTACCGCCGACAGCTCGCACGAAAGTGCGCCTGCCGAGGTATCCCCACAGAAACGCCCTCCACTCAGCGTACGCAGCGTAGCCATCTCCCCCAAGCCCATCATTGAGTACATCAACAGCACGGGAACGCTCTTCGCTTCGGAGGAGGTAGATTTGTCGTTTGAATCGTCGGGACGCATCACGGTGCTGGACATTAACGAAGGACAAAAAGTACAAAAAGGCACGCTGCTGGCAAAAATTAACGACAACGAGCTGCAGGCGCAGCGCGATAAAATCAACGTGCAGCTCAAGCTGGCAGAAGATCGCGAGCTGCGCCAGCGTACTCTGGTGGAGCGCGAAGCCATTAGCCGCGAAAGCTACGAGCAATCGCTTGCCGAAATGCAGGCGCTCAAAGCCGACCTTGCCCAAATAGAAGCAAAAATAGAAAAGGCGAGCATCTTTGCACCGTTTGACGGCATCGTGGGGTTGCGCTACACCAGCGAGGGTGCGTTTGTATCGCCCGGAACGCTGGTGACGAAGCTCGTCTGCATATCGCCGCTCAAGGTTGATTTCGCTATCTCCGAGCGCTATATCGGCAACGTGCACACCGGCATGACCGTATTCTTTACGGTAGAAGGCTACCTCAAACCTTTTGAAGCTAAGGTGTACGCCATAGAGCCTAACGTGGACATCAAAACCCGAACTTTTGCCATGCGCGCCATGTACTCCAATACTCGTGAAATCCTTAAGCCGGGGCGCTCCGTTTATGTAGAGCTGCAGCTCAAGCTGTTCAACGACGCCATTTCTATCCCTACCGAAGCGCTTATTCCCGAAATGGACGGCAACCTTGTGTATGTGTACCGGAGCGGAAAAGCACAGCCCGTAGCGGTGCAGACAGGCATCCGTACGGAAACCGAAATTCAAATCACCTCAGGGTTGGCGGTTGGCGATACGCTCATTACCTCCGGTATTTTGCAGCTGCGTACCGGCCTGCCTGTACAGCTGTCCGAAATTCGTTAAAGTGGAAATTCGGGAGTTGGGCGGCGCTATAGCCGCTCATGAATTTCGTACTTGTCTTTTCCAATAAAGATGATGGCGGCGTAGCGAATATCGCTGCGGTTGGCAAAATAGTGCGCCTTGCGGTAGCGGTCTATCTGGGCAAAGGCTTGCTCCCTGGCGTCGTGCAGGGCTGCTTTGCTTTTTCTGTCCTTTTTGATGTATTTTACCTCCCACACCCACTCATACTTAACGTCCGGCAGCAGAGGGCTTCGTTGCAGGTAGATGTCCACGTAGCCACCCTCCACCTCCCGCTCGGATACCGGAACGTACAGCTTGCTCTGGAAAAGCCCGTTGAGCAGCATGATCTTGACGTACTTTTCATCAAAGGAAATCAAGTCGCGGTTTGAGAGGCGGCCGAAAATGTTGTTGCTCACGTAGGCTATGTACGGGCGGGCGTTACCTTCGTAGGCCAATACCTCAATGGCATTTGTTTGCTCATCCAAATTGAGGGTAATTTCTTTATTCGTACTTGCCGTTATTCGGCTGAGGTATTCCCAATACAAAATTTGAATGGAGTAGTTGGGGATTTTCAAGCGCGTTCTTCCCCCCTCAAACTTGTCGATGGTGAGCATTCCCATGTACACAAGCAGCGAAACGAAGTACTCGTCCTCGTACATGCGGTCAACGGAGAACTGCTGCAAAATGTTCGATACAATGCTCTTTTCTT
>JAIRLS010000068.1 GCA_031259205.1 Bacteroidales bacterium
GCCATCACTATAAAAACCCTTCCTTGGAAACCCAAAGAAGGGTTTTTCTTTTTGAGGGTAGTAGACATAAGAGGCAGTCGAAAATATAGTATTATCTTGAGATATAACAGATTAAAAAAACTGACATGTCGTAGATTCAATTTGAGATAAAACGCACTGCGTTTTTCGGTTAATTCTTTTTTTGAGGCGCTATGAAAAACAATTCTTCTGACCCACGAAGGCGCGAATGTAGAGGCGCACGGCGTGCGCCTGAAAGCGCGAATGTAGAGACGCACGGCGTGCGTCTAAATGCTGAATGCGCACGGCGTGCGTCTAAATGCGTTTTGGAGAATGCGGAACGTCCTGAAAGGACGTAACTTTCATAACCGCAGGTCAACGACCTGCGGAAACCGCTCTCCGTAGTTTCTTCTGCCTGAATTTTCAATTCAGGCAGCCGCACTGCTGCGGGAGGCCTCCTTTCCGCCGGTCAGCGACCGGCGGTTATGAAAATCAAGTCCCTTACAGGACTTTTAAGAGGGATGGGGAGAAAGCGGGAAACAAAACACGGATGGAACAGTCCACTGACCAATAGCGCCTCAAAAAAAGAATTAACCCGTTTTTCCTCAAAACGCAGTACGTTTTATCTCAAAAGGCAGTGCGTTTTTCCTCAAAACGCAGTGCCTTTTTCCTCAAAACGCAGTACGTTTTTCCTCAAAACGCAGTACGTTTTTCCCCAAAACGCAGTGTGCTTTTCCCCAAAAGGTAGTGTGCTTTTCCCCAAAAGGCGGCGTGCTTTTCCCCAAAAGGCGGCGTGCTTTTCCCCAAAAGGCGGCGTGCTTTTCCCCAAAAGGCGGCGTGCTTTTCCCCAAAAGGCGGCGTGCTTTTCCCCAGTCAATTTGACCCGTTACTCATTTTTTTGAGATTTTTTTTCCCTTTTTTATGAAATCGGGCATGAAAGATCATCTATCAAGTAAAATATAATTTCAAAGTTCAATTTCAAAAATGTATGATATGAAAAAGAGGATAGCAATTGCAGTAATGGCAGTTTTTGTCTGCCTGACGATGGGCGGCGCTTCCGCTCCGGAGATAACCGTTACCGGAACAGTGACCGACGCCACCGACAGTTTGCCGCTGGTCGGCGTAAGTATTGTCGTCAAAGGCGCCAATCGAGGTACTGTTTCCGATGGCGACGGGAAATACAGTATCTCTGTGCAGAAGGGAAAAGTACTGGTGTTTTCGTATATCGGATTTGACAGTCAGGAGGTAACCGTGCGTCAAACGACGCACAATGTAGAGATGAAGCCTTCTCAGGAGGCGCTTGATGAAGTGCTCGTCGTTGCTTTCGGAACAGAGAAGAAAGAGCGCATCTTCTATCCCAACTATCCCAACATGGTTGCCGCGCCTCAAAGTATTTATTTCGATGCAATGGACAATGAGGATTACGGGTCGGCGGTGGAAAACCGTTTCAAAACGGCGACGGACGATCCGCTGTCTACCTTCTCTATTGATGTGGACGCTGCCTCCTACAGTAACATGCGCCGTTTCATCAATCAGGGGCAGTTGCCGCCCAAAGACGCCATCCGCACGGAGGAACTGGTGAACTATTTCAGTTATGACTACAAGCCGCCGGAGGGCAACGATCCTGTAAGTATCACTGCCGAAACGGGCGAATGTCCGTGGAACGCTTTGCACCGGCTGGTACGCATCGGCATCAAGGCGCGGGAAATTCCTTCAGACCAACTGCCGGCGTCTAACTTTGTCTTCCTGATTGACGTGTCGGGGTCGATGTTTGGTCCCACGAGGCTGGAATTGGTGAAATCGTCCCTCAAGATGCTGGTCAACAACCTTCGCGAAAAGGACAGAGTGGCCATTGTGGTATATGCAGGCGCTGCCGGCGAAGCGCTGCCGTCCACTCCGGGAAACGACAGGCAGAAAATCCGCGAAGCGCTGGATCGTCTTTCCGCAGGCGGATCGACGGCAGGCGGCGCAGGTATTCAACTCGCTTACAAAATTGCACGCAAAAACTTTATCCCCAACGGAAACAACCGGATTATCCTGTGTACGGACGGGGATTTCAATGTCGGCGTGTCCAGCAATGCGGAGTTGGAAAACCTGATTGAAAAAGAGCGCGAAAGCGGCGTCTTCCTCACCATATTGGGCTACGGCATGGGCAATTACAAGGACAGTAAGATGCAAACCCTTGCCGAGAAAGGCAACGGCAATCACGCATATATCGACAACATGCAGGAATCCAACCGCGTACTGGTACAGCAATTTGGCGCTACCATGTATGCCGTGGCGAAAGATGTAAAGTTGCAAATAGAGTTCAATCCGGCAAAAGTACAGGCATACCGCTTAATCGGCTACGAAAGCCGCCTGCTGAACAAGGAGGATTTCAACGACGACACGAAAGACGCCGGCGAAATAGGAGCAGGACATTCGGTGACCGCTTTCTATGAGATCGTTCCGGTGGGCGTCGAAGGGAACTTTCCCGGAAAGGTGGACGATCTGAAATATCAGTCGAAAACCGGTTCAAAGCCGGTCGCCAATGCTTCTCCCGATCTGCTGACGGTGAAACTGCGCTACAAACTGCCCGACGAAAACACGAGCCGTAAAATGGAAATGCCGGTAATCGACAAGGGCGACAACAAGGTATCGGAAGACTTCCGTTTTGCCTCAGCGGTAGCCATGTTCGGGCAATTGCTCCGTAACTCCGACTTTAAGGGCACGGCCACCTGCGACAAGGTGATTGCACTTGCCGGAGAAAACCTCGGCAACGACCCGAAAGGCTATCGCCGCGAATTTCTGCGCCTCGTAGAAACGACAAAAGGATTACAGTAAATTTGCGTTTCAGGAATGGAGGATCAATAAACGGTAATAAGACTTTCCACAGGGAGGACAGTTTACAATACTGCGTGCGGCGTGATTTTGTAAAATAATTTTTCCGGATTGTTTCGTTCCCCGCAATGAAAGGGCGTGTTCCTCGTCATTGCAGGGAGCGCAGCGACGAAGCAATCCGGATTTTTCCGTCTTTTAATCTCACTTTTACTCGCTTAAAGCGTAATCCATGATATCTTATTTCTTTCACATCCCTCATTTGTGTGAAAACAGTTTGACGAAGATCGTGTAATCTGTGTTCATCTGTGGATTTTTTTTACTTCTCACGATTTTAAACCGCGTGAAGTATCATTCGGGAAAATCTCCGAAAAATTTGTCTGTTCGAAAAATTTCATTTAACTTTGTTTCCGGATTTGATTTCAATGCGTGTTGTTGAAAACCACGTTAAAAAAACAATAAAATGACAAAGACTTTTTCTGTTTCTTTCATGATGTCGGGTATTTTGCTTAGTGTGTGCCTGATATTGTCCAACTTATTGGCTACCAAAGTAATTTCTATTTTTGGTTTTTCGGCCACTGCCGCTTTGATTATTTTCCCGGTGTCGTACATTCTTAACGACACTATTACCGAGGTGTGGGGTTACCGCAAAGCGCGTTTGATGATTTGGACTGCCTTTGCGATGAATTTTCTGGCGATTGTATTTATGCAGCTTTCAGTGGCAATTCCGCCGGCTTCATACTGGCAGGGGCAGGAAGCGTATGCCAGCGCTTTCAGTCAGGCGCCGCGTGTCGCTTTTTCCAGTCTGGTCGCTTTTCTGGCCGGGGCATTCATCAACGCTTATGTATTGAGCCGGATGAAGGTTCGTTTGCAGGGAAGAAGTTTTGGCATACGGGCGATCGTGTCCACTCTTTTTGGGGAAGCCGCCGATTCCTGCCTGTTTTTTACGGTCGCTTTTGCAGGAGTTGTTGCATGGAAAGAGATAGCGGTGATGATAGTGGTTGAAACCATTCTCAAATCGGCTTATGAAGTCGTTGTACTTCCTGTGACCACTGTGGCAGTGCGTTACCTCAAGAAGAAGGAGAAGATAGACGTATACGATGTGGATATATCGTATAATATATTGAAGATAAGGGAAATATATTGAACGTTATGTTGAACGTTATGTTGAGAAATATTTGTCCAGCAGCGCTTTGGCAGCCGCAAAGGAACTCATTCGGTCTTCCAGCACTTTATTTTCGCAGAGGGGCAGTTCTTTTTCGATGACAGGGGAGGAGTAAAAACGGCTGATGAGTGCGTTACGAATAGTTTCTTTCATCCAGTACTTTGACTGCTGTCGTCTTCGGGTTTCAAAAAATCCGTTTTGACGGGTTAACTGTTCATAAGCGAGGATGGCGTCCCAAATAAGGTCTATACCGGTATTGTTGATAGAGGAACAAGTAACGACTTGGGGCGTCCATCCCGACTGTGGTTTGGGGAAAAGGTACAGCGCGTTGCGATACTGCGCTTTTGCCAGTTCTGCTTTTTGGAGATTATTGCCGTCTGCTTTATTGACGGCAATCAGGTCGGCCATTTCCATGATTCCTCTTTTGATGCCTTGCAGTTCGTCGCCGGCGCCGGCAATCTGAATCAGCAGAAAAAAGTCCGTCATGGAATGTACTGCTGTTTCCGACTGTCCTACTCCGACGGTTTCGATGAGAATGGTGTCGAAGCCGGCAGCTTCGCACAGGAAAACGGTTTCGCGCGTTTTGCGGGCTACCCCGCCCAGAGAGCCGGACGAAGGAGAAGGCCGGATGAATGCATCCGGATTGGATGAAAGTTGTTCCATGCGCGTTTTGTCGCCCAAAATGCTGCCTTTGGAACGTTCGCTCGACGGATCAATGGCAAGTACTGCAAGTTTCCGGTGTTTTTTGGTCAGATAGCCCCCCAGGGTTTCAATAAAAGTGCTTTTACCGGCGCCCGGTACGCCGGTAATTCCGATTCGTAATGATTTCCCGGCATGGGGGAGGCACCGTTCAATGATGTTCTGCGCTGTCTGTTCATGTTCCGGCAATGAACTTTCTACCATAGTAATGGCTTTACTGAGGACTGTGCGGTTACCTTGCAGTATGCCTTCTACATAGTCATTCACACTGAAAATTTTACGCGAACGGTTCAGGAAACGTTGCAACGCCTCATCATTTACCATGGGAGGCTGTTCGATTCCCGGATTGACGGTTAATGCGCTGTCAAATTTTTCGTGATGACGGTCGCTCATCAGCGTTTTTTTTCATGGATTGACTTGAAAACGCCGGTCGCCTTTTTCGAAGAAATCTACAATCTGTTGGGCGGCGGCTAATCCGGCATTAATATTGGCTTCGGATGTCTCGGCGCCTATTTTTTTGGGTGTAGCAAACACGCGAGCGCCGACGAGTTCCTTCATTCTCGGCAAATTGTCGGGTGCGATGTCCGATGCGTATTTGAGGTCGTTGCGTTCCATCAACGCTTTGAGCAGTCCTTCTTCATCTATTACTTCCTTTCGCGCTGTATTGACAAGTGTGCCGCCCTTGGGCATGGATGAAAACAGTTCGTATCCGACGGATTTTTTAGTGGCGTCGTTGGCCGGAATGTGCAGCGAAACATATTGGCACCGACGGTAAAGCTCTTTTACGTCGGTTTCGGGAGTTACGCCGTCTTTTGCGAGCAGGCCGGCAGGGATAAACGGATCGTAAGCATATACATCCATGCCGAAACCTTTTCCGATTGCAGCTACTAATTTTCCGACATTTCCGTAGGCGTGGATACCCAGTTTTTTACCTTTCAACTCGTTGCCTGTTCCGGGAGCCATGCAGTTGCGGGACATGTAAATCATCAGTCCGATGGCCAATTCAGCAACGGCATTGGAGTTTTGTCCCGGAGTGTTCATGGCCACAATGTTTTTAGCCGTACAGGCGGTCAGGTCGAGATTGTCGTATCCGGCGCCTGCGCGTACGACAATCTTCAGATTACCGGCCGCCTCGATAATATCCTTGGTCGCCTTGTCGCTGCGAACAATCAGTGCATCGACGTTTTCTACCGCTTTTCGGAAAGCGGCGACGTCCGTATATTTCTCCAGCAGAATGAGTTCATAACCGGCTGTGTCGAAGATTTTTTTTATGCCTTCCACAGCTATTGCGGCAAACGGTTTTTCTGTTGCTACCAATACTCGTTTCATTTCTTTCAATGTTTCGATTCAAATTCTTTCATAGTGTCAATTAAAGCCTGAACGCTCTCGACGGGCATGGCGTTATAGATGGAAGCACGGAAGCCTCCCACCGACCGGTGTCCTTTTAGCCCGACCATTCCACGGCTTTGGGCAAAGTCCAGAAAGTCTTTTTCCAATGCCTGATATTCTTCGTTCATGACGAAACAGACGTTCATTAACGAACGGTCTTCCGTTGCTGCTGTTCCTTTGAACAGTTTGTTGCGTTCGATTTCTTTGTACAGTATTTCAGCCTTTGCCTTGTTGCGTTTTTGCGCTCCGGTCACTCCGCCGTTGGCTTTGAGCCATTTCATCGTTTGAAGCGCGGTATAAACGGGCAAACAGGGAGGGGTATTGTACATGGAACCGTTTTCAATGTGTATCTTGTAACTCAGCATCGAAGGGATGTACCGGGGAACCTTGACGAGCACGTCGTCTCTTACGATCACCAGCGTTACGCCTGCACAGGAAAGGTTTTTCTGTGCGCCTGCATAAATCAGTCCGTAACGGGAAATATCCACAGGCCGGCTGAAAATGTCGGACGACATGTCGGCCACCAGATAGGGTTTTACTTTGGGGTCTTCAGACAGTTCGGTACCGAAAATCGTATTATTGGTGGTGATATGAAAATAATCCGCATCATCGGGAACCGTATAATTCTTAGGAATATAGGAGAAATTGGCGTCTTTCGAACTGGCTACTTCCACTACTTCGCCGAACCCTCTGGCTTCTTTGATGGCTTTGCTTGCCCACGTGCCGGTGTTTAAATAAGCCGCCTTCTTTTCCAGTAAATTATAAGGCACCATGCAAAATTGCATACTTGCACCGCCGCCCAAAAAGAGCACCGAATAGCCTTCGGGAACCGACAGCAACTCTTTTACCAACTCTCTCGCTTCCTGCATAACGGCGTCAAAATCCTTTCCGCGGTGAGATACTTCCATCACGGATAATCCGCTATTGTTGAAATCCAGCACTGCTTGAGCCGTCGCTTCAATGGCTTCGCGGGGAAGGATAGACGGCCCCGCACTGAAATTATGTTTTTTCATTTATGATTCAATAAATTAGATCAAATTTTAGCATTAAAAAATAAGCCCACAAAATTAACTGTTTTTTCAAAAAAAACCGGCTCTTTCGGAAAAAATAAAAAAAAAAGTAGTTTTACTATAATGGTATTGATATTATGGTTATTTTTGTTGCATTATTTATTCATTAAATCTTCGTAGTTATGAATCTTTTTGTAGTAGTATTATTGGGAATGATTGGTCCCTGGCAGGCAGTTATCATAGTAGTTGCTTTATTGCTCCTGTTCGGAGGGAGAAAAATTCCCGAACTGATGAAAGGGCTGGGACAGGGCATGAAGGAATTCAGGAAGGCGACCAAAGATGAAAGCGGAACAGCTAATCCGGCGAAAGAACTTGATTCCAAGAACGAAAAATAACATTCTCGCGCGATAAAATTAAAAAACCGGCAATCTTAATTGCGGATTGGCCGGTTTTGTCATTGGTAGCATGAAAAATAGGTCCGCAAACAAAATAAAACGGAAGTTTTTTCATAAATTGAAATATACTTACCGGCTGGTGTTTTATAACGACAGCACCTTTGCGGAGGTGTGGCATGTACGGTTCACGCTCATCAATATTCTGTCCCTTATCGGTACGATTTTTCTTTTACTGGTGGGCGGTTCCATTGCGCTGGTGATGTTTACTCCCATGCGCGAATGGGTACCCGGATACCCTACGCAAGCCATGAGAAACCAATTAATAGAAAATATTTTGCGAATCGATTCGTTGGAATATGAGAGTCAGGTGCGCGACAGATATTTTTCCGCCATCCGGTCTTTTATCACCGGCGAGGAAACGGAAGCGCCCGAATCGTTGCCGAACGGCTCCAACATCAATTATTCCAATATTACGTTTACGCGCTCGGAAGAAGATTCCTTGCTGCGCCGGCAAGTGGAAGAAGAAGAACAATTCAATTTTGTCATGCGGCCGAATGTCCCCGTATCGTTGATCAATGCTCATTTTTTCAAACCTGTGGAGGGAATTGTCACCAATAAATTCGACCCGCAAACACGCCATTTCGGGATAGATCTGGTAGCCAATCCCAACGAAGTGGTGAAAGCCTCACTGGACGGCACTGTGATCATGTCGGTATGGACCATCGAAACCGGCTACGTGGTACAGTTGCAACATGCCTCCAACATGCTGACCGTTTACAAGCACAATGCCAGCCTGTTGAAAAAAGCCGGCGAACAGGTGAAAGCCGGCGACGCCATTGCCATCATCGGCAATTCCGGCGAATTGACCTCCGGGCCTCACCTCCACTTTGAAATATGGCAAAACGGCAGGCCGGTCAATCCCGAAGATTACATCGCTTTCTGATGAAAAAGAGAATCGCAGTGCTTGGCTCCACCGGTTCCATCGGGACACAGACGCTTGAGGTAGCGGCAGCACATCCGGATATTTTTGAAGTAGAAACCATTACCGCCAACAATCGCGTGGATGAACTCATAGCGCAAGCCATCCGTTTTCAACCCAATATTGTCGTTATCGGTAACAAAATGCACTATAAGCGTCTGAAAGAGGCGCTGGCTTCATATCCCGTCAAAGTTTTCGCCGGCGACGACGCCATCGTGCAGGCAGTAACACTGCCGTCGGTCGATATGGCCGTCATTGCCCTGATCGGATTCAGCGGACTGTTGCCCGCCGTCAAAGCGATTGAAGCCGGAAAGGCGGTGGCGCTTGCCAACAAGGAAACGCTGGTAGTAGCGGGAGAATTAATAACGGAACTGGTCAAAAAGCATCAAGTCCCGCTATTGCCGGTCGATTCCGAACATTCCGCTATTTTTCAGTGTCTGCAAGGCGAGTCGCTTTCAAATGTCGAAAAATTGATCCTGACGGCTTCCGGAGGCCCTTTCCGTACCAAACTCGCCCACGAACTTAACGACGTGACGAAAGAAGACGCCCTGCAACACCCCTCGTGGAACATGGGAGCAGCCATCACCATCAACTCCGCTACCATGATGAACAAAGGCATGGAAGTTATCGAAGCCTGCCGCCTGTTTGGTATCCCTGCCGACCGTATCGAAGTAGTGGTGCATCCGCAGTCGGTGATCCATTCGATGGTACAGTTTATCGACGGTTCGGTAAAAGCGCAAATGGGAATACCCGACATGATGATCCCCATCCGCTATGCCCTCGCTTATCCGCAACGCTTGCCCGCCGGCCATTCGCGAATCGACTTCGCCACCCGTTTTTCCCTGGACTTTGAAAAGCCCGATCTCAAAAGGTTCCCCTTGCTGGAGATGGCCTACCGCGTGTTGCGCGAAGGAGGCAACCAACCTTGTGTGATGAATGCAGCCAACGAAACCGCCGTTGCCGCCTTTCTGGAAGGACGTATCCACTATACCGATATTTACCGGCTGATCGAAAAAGCGTTGGCAACGATTCCCTTCATCCGGTATCCCACCCTCGACGACTTGCAGGAAACACACCGGGAAACCATCCGGAAAACCCTTTGTTGACAATATTCAGGAAACATATTGTTAAAAAAAGATACCGGCAGTCCTCTATTTGAAAAAAATAGACTACATTTGCAACAAATATGCAAAAATGATTATCGGATTTGATGCGAAAAGGGCTTTTGCCAACCATACAGGATTAGGTAATTACAGCCGGTACATTATCAACAACCTGTCGGTGTATTGTCCCGAACACAGTTATCAGCTTTATGCCCCCAAAGATACCCGTCATCCGGATTTGGCAAAAATCCGGCAAGCCGACAATATCTGCGTTCATTTTCCCCGCGGGTTGAACCGGTTGGTTTCTTCGGCGTGGAGAACCAAATTCATCCTGAACGATTTGGTAGCTAACGGCGTGGAACTGTACCATGGATTGAGCAACGAAATACCCGTCGGATTGAAAAAAGCCGGCATCCGTTCTGTGGTAACCGTTCACGACTTGATTTTTTTGCGTTACCCGGGCTATTACCGGCCTGCCGACCGGATGATTTATCTGAAAAAGATAAAATACGCCTGTCTTGAAGCCGATCATATCGTCACGGTGAGCGAATGTACGCAACGTGACGTGATTTCTTTCTTCGGCGTTGCCCCCCAGAAGGTCAGCATCATTTATCAGGGATGCGACGCCTCCTTTCACTCGCCTGCAGGAGAAGACAAAATCAGGGAGGTGCGAAAAAAATACGAATTACCGGAAAAATTTATCCTGAATGTCGGTACGATGGAGGCACGGAAGAATTTACTGCTTGCAGTGAAAGCCATGCGGCACATCGACGCGGACATTCATCTGGTGGCGGTGGGAAAAGAAACAGCATACACGGCGCAAATCAAGGAATTTATCGCTCAACACCATCTCGGCGCCCGGGTACGCCTCCTGACCGGCGTGCCTTTAAAGGACTTGCCGGCAATATACCAGTCGTCGTTGCTCTTTGTATACCCTTCATTTTACGAGGGTTTTGGGATTCCGGTCATTGAGGCCTTATATTCCGGGATTCCGGTAGTGGCTGCCATTGGTTCCTGCCTGCTGGAAGCGGGCGGCCACCATTCTATTTATGTACAGCCCGAAAATGAAATGGCTTTGGCAGACGCCGTGAAAAAAATCATTTCCAACGATACCCTGCGTAAAAAAATGATTGTTGAAGGGAAAAAACACGCTTTCCACTTCGACGACCAACTGCTTGCCCAGCAGATGATACAACTTTACCACAGGGTGCTTGCGCAGTGAACTGAAAACGAAGGAAAAATCCGTTTAATTCTTTTTTTGAGGCGCTATGAAAAACAATTCTTCTGACCTCCACGAAAGCGCGAAGGTGAGAAGGCGCGAAGGCGCGAATGTAGAGGCGCACGGCGTGCGTCTGAAAGCGCGAAAGCCATCCTTTAGAGAATGCGGAACGTCCTGAAAAGACGTAACTTTCATAACCGCAGGTTAACGACCTGCGGAAGCCTGTCCGTAGCTTCTTCTGCCTGAATTTTCAATTCAGGCAGCCGCACTGCTGTGGGAGGCTGCCTTGCCGCCGGTCAGCGACCGGCGGTTATGAAAATCAAGTCCCGCAGGGACACTTTGTGTTACTTCTGCGACTTCGTGGTTAAAAAAAAGTCCCCGCAGGGACTTTTAAAAGGGATAGGAAGAAAACGGGAAACAAAACACGGATGGAACAGTCCACTGATCCATAGCGCCTCAAAAAAAGAATTAACCGTTCATTGCGGGCGTTTGGCCGGAAGCGTACCGGCACAGCCGTTTCAATCCGCATTCGCTACAATTGGGGTTGCGTGCCGTACAGACATAGCGTCCGTGGAGAATGAGCCAGTGATGGGCAATGCTCCACAAATGGCGGGGGATATATTCGGTCAGTTGCCGTTCTGCATCCAGTGGCGTTTTTGCGTTGACGGTCAGACATAAGCGCCCGGAAACGCGGAACACATGAGTATCTACCGCCAGTGCAGGCTGTTTGAAAACAATGGAAACGATGACATTGGCCGTCTTTCGCCCTACACCTGGAAGTTGCCTCAAGTCGTCAATGGAATCGGGTACCCGTCCCCCGAACTTTTCCGTCACCATGCGCGCCATCCCTACCAGATGTTTCGATTTACTGTTGGGATAGGAACAGCGTCCGATCATGTCAAACACTTCTTCGGGAGTGGCTTCGGCAAGGATTTCCGGTGACGGATATTTTTCAAACAGGGCGGGCGTAATCATATTCACGCGCTTGTCGGTGCATTGAGCCGACAGCATCACCGCGACCAGCAG
>JAIRLS010000131.1 GCA_031259205.1 Bacteroidales bacterium
GTAAACGAACTTATGACACAAATTTGACCATTAAATGTAAACGAACTTGTGACATTTTCATGTAAACGAACTTGTGACATTTATCAACTAAGAACTAAGAACTAAGAACTAAGAACTAAAAACTAAGAACTAAGAACTAAGAACTAAGAACTAAGAACTAAGAACTAAGAACTAAAAACTAAGAACTAAGAACTAAGAACTAAAAACTAAAAATTGGCTGGCGCCAGCCAACTCTTAGTTTTTAGTTTTTAGTTCTCAAGTCCCTGCGGGACGGGGTGTACACAACCCCAAACCGACATTCCGTAGGAATGAAAAAACACATAGGCGCTGATCTTCATTGATTTATAAAAACGATTGCTTTACAATATTGTCACATTCAATGAATTGTACAGCTTGCGAAAGTTGAATAATTAATAAATGTTGGAAACCTGAATATAGAAAAATATCGCCGATAATTAACCTGCAACATTCGCTGATGCGGCTAATTACCGGCGACCAATAAACACTTGTAATCGGCTAATACCTGTTCTACCATTCCTGAAAGCGCAAATCGGCTTCCGGATTCTGACGACGGATAAGCTCTTCGTCAACCTGATAGGTAACGTCGGCTTTCGTGTACTTGTAAGAAAGCGTAAACTTAGGCTGCGTCCCCACAAATTCCAGCGATTCGGCTGCGGGGTCTAATGTGGCGGATGCCTCTGTGATAGCGACACTCCCTCCGGCTTCGATGGCGACACTTCCATCCGGATTGACCGTCAGGTTTACCGATTCATTGCTTTCCGATGTTTGTCCGAAGCCCGGCCGGCGTACCTTGTTTCTACCTAACGATACAAAGTCGCGGGTCATATTTCGACTCAAATCCTTGTTGCTGTATTCAGTAACCTCCTGGGTAGACAGGTTGGTCACTTTTCCTTTTACAAAGTATGTGCCGTGGTACCGGCTGACGAACTTGACAACCACAATGCTGTAATCCTTCGGAATCCCATTCACGTCGGAGCTCACTTCGTCCTGATTATGATCGACCAGCCGGAAAGGAATTGCATAATGCTTGTTCAAAGCATCGTCGTCGTTATAAAACCCATCGGAGAAAGAAACTTGCACATCTGCAATTGCCAGATTCGGATTGCTGATAGTCATCTTATTCGGATTAGCCAGCTGATAGTAGCTTTCCGGCATCAGGGTCAAACCCGTACCATCCAGTAAAGACGGATCTATCTCAAACGTCGCCCAATCATCGGTGTGTACCTCCCTTTTGCCGCCAATGGCAACGCCCACCTTTATCGACATATCTGTGTCGGCTACCAGCGTACGCAAAGGCTTCTGCGAAGCAAAGTACACCACGCTCTTATCGTAGTCCTTTTCATAATCGTCATAACAAGCAGTCATTAGAATGCTTATCAGCCCTGTCCATAGTATATTTTGTCTTTTCATTGTAAAATAAGTATTTAATATCAACAGTACGTTATTCCCAGCCCTGATTATTAATTAGATTCTTGTTCTTTGCCAGCTCTGCGTATGGTAGCGGGGTGAAATAGTTTTTCACCTCATATTTCCGTTGCTCCACCTGCTGTACTTTGAAGCTGAATGTGCCATCCTCATTGCGGGTAACGGCAACGCCCTCCACCTCTTCGTCCAACGGAAGCGCCCAACGGCGCATATCAAAATAGCGATGATTCTCGAAGGCAAACTCCAGACGGCGTTCGTTCTGAATCAGCTCTCTGAACGAGTCCTTACTTTGAGCTGCTTCATCCAGATAAGAGTCAGAAGTAATTCCTCCGGCCGCCGAACGGATAGCTTTCAATATCTCATAGGCAGAATACAGGCATCCTTCGCCTTTCGTCGTCGGCCCCCAGACCTCATTGGCAGCTTCGGCAAAGTTGAGAAGCGCTTCCGATTTCCGTAGCAAAGGATTGTAATGAACCGAGTTTAGCGTCAGCGTCGGGTTCAGCATAGCCGATTTCTTAGAAGCGAATTTAGCCAGATAATAGCCGGTGCGCGTAGCCTTCTCACTAAATGAAGGAGAATCTTTTCCACCTTCGGACATATCCAGAGGTTGACCGGAATCTCCAAATGTAGCGCCATGGTAGTAGACATTCAGCGCAAAGCGATTGTCCAACACGGCATAAAGCTGCGTCATATCGAAATTAGGATCGGACAGGTCGACACCGGAGCGGGCGTCGGTTGCCGGATAGCCGCCACTCTTCGCATAAAAGGCCTTTACCAGATTATGAGAGGGAGTGGCACGGGCGCTTCCATAGTAGAACGGCGGGAAATGAAAACCTTCCAGCAGGTTGTTATTAAAATATCTGCGGAAAGCATAGTCGGAACTTTCCGTCGACACATCGGCAATTGCGGAAGCCGTGATAGGGACGAACGTACCAAAGCCGTCCATGCCCAGAATCTTATTGATCTCTTTGGCTACTGCCTCCCATTTTGCCTGATAAACTGTGGGGTTCAGTATGTCGAATTGTCCCATGCCGGTGATCATCGTAACGTCATTATCCTGCATGGCAGGACTTGCGCTGTATAAAAGCACACGGCTTTTCAGAACAGCGGCAGCGGCTTTTGTGGCACGGCCGATTTGTGTATCGCCAAATTCCATGTCACTTCCCTGATAAACGCTCGGCAATAATTCGATGGCGTTATTCAAGTCGTTTACGATAAAGTCGACGGTAGCCTGATAGGTAGGACGAATAAATTCGCCATTCTGTGCGGCTTCATCCTGCAAAATAAAATGGTCTGCCAAGGGAATACCCAACGCTTTTCCATTCTTCGCCTTTCCCCCGTACATTTTCAGCAGCTCAAAGTGCCACCATGCACGCAAAAAATACGATTCACCTTTCAAACGCAGCTTGATTTGCTTGTCCACTACCGTGTCGGTGCGGTTGTACAGCACTTGGTCGGTCAAGCCGGTTTCGAGGAAAGAGTTTACATAGTTCAGCATGTTGTATGCTGTGCTCCAGTTTCCGATAGGGTTGTTAAACGCCGTCATACCGCCCATACTCAATTTATAGACAGAAGAGCTGCGCAGGTTGGTTACTGCATTATCGGTAGCGCAATCCAGAAAGTTATCTTCAAAACAATCCGGACGGTTGGCTATGCCATTATAAGCTTTGTATAGTACGCCTTGAGCAAGCTCCGGAACTCTCCATGTGTCGGAGTCTTCTATCTGCCACGTTACTTTGGTATCCAAGACGTCGTCGCAAGCACAAAAAAGGAGCAGACCTGCTAAAACGTAACTTCCTAATATATGTTTCATATTGCTTTATATTAATGGTTCAGAATTAAAATACGAAAGAGATTCCGCCTGTAAAGCTCCGTGTTACCGGGTAGTTTGTTACGCCGGCATTCAGCAGCTCAGGATCCAAATCTTTTACAGAAGAAAGCACAAACAAGTTTGCACCACGCGCAAAAACCTTAATCTTCTTCACTACCAAACCCGGAGAGAATAGATTGAACGTATAGCTCAATTCTACATTCTTCATACGGAAGAAGCTTGTATTCTTCAGCCAGAAGGAAGAATTGCGGAAGTTGTTCTCACCGGCAGTCGTTGTCAGGCGTGGATAGCTTCCGGTCGGATTGTTTACCGGATGATAGCGGTCTAATGCCAGCTCGGAGTATTTGCCTTCCCCGCTGTTCCAGTAGTAAGCATTCGTTGCCCATGCGTAAACGCCCAGCTCGGAATATCCCTGAAGATACAATCCCCAGCCTTTGTAACTTACGCTGAAATCGATGCCTAACGTTGTACGCGGGAATGAGTTTCCGAGCTCTTTTACGTCACGACCGTCAATGACCTCATCGCCATTCAGATTTTCATAGGCGATGTCGCCTTCCTGATAATCGGCAAACGTCTGGGGGGCATGTCCGTTGATGGCTACATCTTTGCCGAATAATCCTTCGGCCACCAGCCCCATCATGGCATCGGTAGAACGTCCCACCGTGTAGCGGTATTCTTCACCATGTTTCACCTGATTCCATTTCAATACTTTGTTTTTAGACCATACGAAGTTGGCGCCCACCGAGTAAGCCCAGACGTTGATGCGGTCGCTCCAGGTGAACATTCCTTCTATACCGTGATTGAGGACAGCGCCCATATTATCCTGATAAGTAAAGTTGCCTGCATAATCTCCGTAAGACGCATCAACAGCGCCAATGATGTCTGTATGTTGCTCACGGAAATAGTTCATTTCGGTATATAAGCGGTTGTTCAGGAACAGCCCTTCCACACCGATGTTCCATTCTGCTGCCTTTTCCCATTTCAGGTTCGGGTTGCCTGCACGGACAAAAGTAGAATAGTAAGCCGTAGCGCCATTGGCAGTCGTTCCGAACCGGAAGCTGCCGTCTTGCGCCCAGGCACGTTCATACAGCAAATGCTCCGTACTCCTGTCATATCCCAGTATCCCGGCGCTGGTTTTCAGCTTCAGGAAGTTCACGTATTCGTTGTCTTTCAGGAAATCTTCGTTGCTTAGAATCCAGGCAAGGCCGCCCGCCGTCGAGAGGAAATATTTATTTCCCGGTTTGAAACGGTTGCTTCCCATCAATGCCATGTCGGCTTCCACAGCATAGCGGTGGTCGTACATATAGTTCAAACGCAATGCGGAGTTTGCATTGATGAGGTCCTGGGTTACCCCCTGATTGGTGGTTTTCGAGTACATGTAGGTCAGCCGCGCCGATATGTCGTGTACCTGATTGAAGGTGTTCTCATACGCGGTAAAGGCATTCCATCCCAATGTTTGCTGCAAGGAGGTCGACGACCGGCTTTGTGAAGTGGCTATACTCGCATTCTTCATCTGGGTGTACATGATTTGTTCCTCACCGGCAAAGTTACGATATGTCTTGATGGCGTACGTCGGATAAACCTTGCTCAAGGAGAGCTGCAGGTAATCATAGTTGTCGAAGGAGATAAAAGCGCCGGCTTTCAAACCTTTCGTCAGCATATCGAGGTCGAACTTCATGCCGAGGTTGGTCTGGCCTCGTGTATAACGCTCATCCGTGTAGCCTCCGTACATGGTTTCCGCATAGGCGTTCATCGGGCGCAGGAGGCTTGCGCCGAACAGGGGAGTCCCGTCCGCGCTGGCTACCAGTCCGGTTTCTTCCGGCGACAGGGTCAGCGGGTATTCATTCGGGCGGTGGGTAGACAATGCCGAGAATACTGCATCGCAGGCCAGCTGCCCCCATTTGCGCATTTCCATACGTCCGGCAACGTCTGCGGATATTGTCAGGAAATCCGTTACGTTGAAGTCGAGGTTTCCGCGAAGCGTCAGCCTGTCTAACTGGGGGGTATAGGCTACGTCTTCAAATCCGCTGCCCCCCACATATCCGGCAATCAGGGCATAACGCACCCTGTCGGCGCCGCCCGTCATATCGAACGATACTTTCCGGTAGTTGGCATTCTTGTTCAATAGCTGATCGTACAGATCGACGTTCGGGTATAGCAGGTCATTGGCTCCTTTGGAGTTTTTATACCCTTCCAGCTGCGTCTGGTTATAGTAAGGAGTCAGCCCGTCATTTGCACGCGCTTCATTATACAGGTTAGCATACTGGTAAGAATTCAGGAAATCAGGGGTACGTGTCATTTGCACCACACCCATTTCGGCGGTTGCGTTATAAATGCGGCGGTTGGCCTTTCCCCTGCGGGTAGTCACCCAAATCACACCGTTTGCCGCGCGCGCCCCGTAGAGGATCTTGGCGGTGGCGTCTTTCAGCAGCTCGATACGTTCGATTTCTTCCGGAATCAAATCCGCTACCGGACGTTCCACACCGTCAATGACCACGATGGCCGTATTCTCCGACATGCCATGCTGGCCGCGGATATATAAATCGGGCGTATTGTTTCCCAATCCGCTGACCGTAGACCGGATTTGCAAACCTAACATTTTACCTTGCAACATATTGGTCAGGCTCAAATCCGGGAATGTGCCGAACTGCCCGTTTTCAAGTACACTTGTTGCGCCTACTTCGCTCGCTTTATACGTCTTTCCACCGTCGGCCCTGTTCACCAGCGATTCTTCGGTCAGGAACAGGGGTTCTTTTTTCAGGACGATGTTTTCAGGAACGATATTGCTGCCGGTCAGCTTATACACTTTATCTTCATATCCCAGAGCCTCAACCATGACGGTTGCGTCACTTTCGACTTTCGTCTGGAAACGTCCCTGTGTGTCTGTGTATAGCACGACGGCGCCTTCCCCGCAAATGACAGAAACATTCTTCAACGGGTTACCTTTCTCGTCAGTAACCATAGAAGCAATTTCCACCAAAGGCTTCTTTGCCGACTTTCTCGTTGATTTGTTTTGCGCGAAAGCCAGGTTAGAGCCAACGATAAGGACAATTATGATCCCTATCAGTCTTGTATATCCATTATTGTTTCTCATATACTTATCTTTATTTTAATTCCAGTAGGGATTCTGCTGAAGGTTATCCAAAGCCGCTACTTCATCCATCGGCAGCGGATACCAATAATTACGCTTATTAAACGTCCGAACGGCGGTCGTCACCGGAACGTATTCGTAGCTGAAGTCTGTCAGCTTGTACTTGCAGGCATTCGCGTTTCTCAGCTGGGCATCCGTATAGGTATGATTGAGCGGAGTTGCCTTGACTCCCATGATGGGATAATCTGCCTTGAACAGGTCTTCGGCTATCATCCAACGGCGAATGTCATACCAGCGATGCCCTTCAAACATTAGCTCTACCGCGCGTTCTCGACGATAGGCTTCTCTAAAATCAACTCCACCCGGCAATTCACCGATTCCGGCTCTTACGCGGATTTTATTCAACGCCGCACGCGCCGACATCGTACAACCCGAAACTACCGCGTCCTCACTGCCTGTTGCCTCGTATGAGGCCTCAGCCATGTCTAAATAGACTTGGGAGACACGGATATACACCGACACCAAGCGATACTTGTCGAATCCGGTGGCGCCAAACAGCGGGGTGCTGGCTTCGGGCCATATAAATTTCTTGCACATATACCCGGTCTGCTGTGAAGCATTCGTGAACTGATTGGTAGTGATAAAATATTCCGAGTAGCCACCCGAATAGGTGGTCACATAGTACGGAACGCCTTGCATATCCTGCCCCCACTGTTCACCGGGCACCAGAATGTTGTTGGCAAGACGGGGATCCCTGTCCGTATAAGGATCTGTGGACATCACGGCCCCATATCCGGAGCGGGAGTCTGTAATCGGATAGTACTTGCCGTCAGTCCCCTTACGCTCAAACAGGTCAACCATATTTTGCGTCGGGGCATTGTAGGGAGTACCTTCTGCGCCTGTTTTGTCGTCGTAGGGTTGGGTCAGCCACTGCGCGCGAACAAAAGCCGACCAGTTGGCGGGATGCCAACGCAGGAACCATAAGTATTCCGGCTGTGCGAATTGGTTGGTATTCGGCATCAACTGGATACTGCGGTATTCGTCGTGATTCATCAGGCGGTAATACTGGTGGCTTTCGATGGCATCGATAGCTTGCTGTGCGCTACGGGCAGCTTCGGCAGCCAATTCTTTCCCATACCCATTGTTTTCAATGGTCGTCAGGTCATTCTGCATCAAAGGGCTGGCGGCATAAAGCTGCGTCATCGCTTTTAAGGCCATAGCCGACACCTTGTCCGGTCGCCCGTGTTCTTCCGGCGGCCAGCTGGGCGGCAAATATTCTATCGCTTTATCCAAGTCGGTTTGCATCCATGTGTTAGATCCCTGATACGTGTTGCGGGCAAAGTCGAAATTATCAGATGCTCCCCAGAGCTGGTCAAAGACAGGCATCCCGCCATATCGCTTGATGAGCTCAAAATAGAAGTAAGCGCGCAGGAAATGAGCCTGTCCCAGCAGCTTCTTTTTTTGGTCTTCTGTAATTGATTGTACTTTATCGGCGCCATCAATGACGCGGTTCACTATGCGAAGCCCCGTATAGGCGCGTGAAATAGCGCTTTTGAAATTCGCCCCATCGCTTTTACATCCTATTTCGAAACGTGTGCCGGCATTCTCCAGCCAGTTGCCTGCATTGACAAAGTTCGAGGGGTTGTCATTGCGAACGGCGGCATATTCATCCGACAAGTTGCCCACCGTTGTGTATATGTTTGAGTAAGAGTTGATGTTATGCGTAAAGATTAGTATGTTGTCATTCAGGAAGATGCGATCCATGAACCCCAACAGGCTGTTATAATCTTTATAAACATCATCTTCGGAAAGTCCGTCATCCGGCGAGCGGTCTAAGTAGTCTTCACAGCTTCCCGAAAACAGAGCCAACACAATGATCCATATCCAATTTATCTTATATTTTTTCATATCAGTAAATTTAAAGTGTCTCATAATCCTAATCTAAAACCAATGTTATAACGCTTTACTATCGGATAAACGTTCTGTGCCCCATGTTCGGGGTCACGACGTGAATCGCCTTCCGTGAACGTCAGCAAGTTTATCCCATCGACATATACCTGCAATTTTGTAAGATTCAGCGGGTTCAGCCAACGTTTTGGAAAGCTGTAGTTCAGCTCCAAGTTTTTCAAACGAAGGTAAGCATGGCTGGTGTATGTATATGTACTCGCCACCGAGTTGTATGCCCTCACCACATGGATGCTGGGGCGAACCGTACCGCTCTGAATAGGGGCGCCGGCCGTCCATGTATCCAGCGTATTGGGTTGCGCCTTGATATTCCCAGCGGGAAAATCCCACAAGTAAACGGCAAGCGCCTCCTTATACACATCCATGGCGCTATACCATAGCATGTTGAATCCGAATCCTTTGTATGACCCTCCTAACGTAAGCCCGAGGGTAGTTACCGGATAGTTCAGGTTTTTGACAGGAACCATATCATTGGCGCTAATCGTCCCGTCGCCATTGTAGTCAATGTAATACAAGTCTCCCGGAATTAATTTATTCTGCTCCCCGCTTGCTATCGTGGACTGCGCCGAGTTGTAAATATCATCCAGCGACTGGAAGTTTCCCGTTGCCAGATATTTCTTGACAAACCCGATTGACTTTCCGGCTTGCTTCAGGTATTCGTGCTGGCTCTTCGGGTCATCGATAAATACAATACGGTTTTCGCTTGTAGCGAAGTTGAATTTCGCGTAATAATTAAATTCTCCTATCCGGTCGTTCCACGCAACATCCAACTCGATACCGTGGTTTTTTGTCTTTCCCATGTTCACCTGCGGAAAAGCAATGCCACTGTTCGCCCATGACGGGACTGTGTTGCGGGTCATCAGGATGTTATTACGCTGTTCGTCGAACAGATCCAGCGTCAGATTCAGTTTGTGCCGCAAGCCGATTTCAATACCGATATTCTGCTTGACGGATTCCTCCCACGTAGCGTCGGGGTCGGCCAGCTTACCCTCCTGATACAAAGGCCCCCAGTTGCTGGTCTGATACAAGCCGAATTGCGCGTTATCCGCCAATTGGTCAAATGTCTGAATATAGTTAAAGCGCGTGGCGCCCTTATCATTACCGACAACCCCGTATGAATAACGAACTTTCAAATTACTCAGCACACCTTCCGCCCATTTCTTCACCCAAGGTTCTTCGCTGATGCGCCACCCGATAGAAGCGGACGGGAAGAAACCGAAACGGCGCCCCGGGGCGAATCTTTCGGAGCCGGTATAGGCGCCGTTAAATTCTGCCAGGTAACGCTGCTTGAAGTTATAGGTAACACGACCCACCCAGTCTTCCTCATAAGCCGGAAAGTTCATTATGTCAACATTCGTCGATTCATTCATCTTACGGTTGAACAGGAACAGCCCCGTAACGTTGTGATCGCCAAATGACCGGTCGTAGTTCAACGCCAGCTCGTAGTACAATTTGCGGCCGTATGCGCTGAAGCCGTCGTAAACACCACCAACAGGCAAATCTCCGGCAGCGTTTGTGTCCGGATAGCGGCTTTCCGTATAATTATACGTAACCGTGCCGTCCGGATTATAGACAGGATTGGTATAATCGTACACACGATTAATACGGATGTGCGTACGCTGGGCAACCAAGTCATCCTTACCCAAAATCTTACCCGGCATCAGCTGGGTGGTCCACGTCGACGAGGTGGTATATGACAGCGACGCTTTCAAAGACAATCCCCTGGTAATAAAATCCAGCTTTTGATTCAGAATGGCATCGTAAAAAGCTTGATGTTGTTTCCTGTTCCGACTACCACCTTCGGTCATCAGGCAGGCAATATTCTGGTCGGAGCTTAATCCGTCTCCCCATATCCCATTACTATATTTAATTGGAAATTCGTTACTTGGAGCCGTAAAAAACGTTCCGAAAAAGCGTTCATCCGCAGCCCCAGCCTCAGTATTCTGGAAATAAGACGGCTGATTCTGATAGCCAATCTTACCGGCTACATTGAACGATAGCTTGGTCGACTCCGTAATATTGAAGTCGAAGTTGCTACGCCAGTTATAACGGCGATAGGAGAAAGAGGGGTCGAAATCTGCTTGCTTGGCGGTATTAAAAATGTCACCGTCATGCAGGTAGCCTAATGAGACAAAATAGCTCATCTTCTTAGTGCCGCCCCGCACATTCAGGTTATGCGTCTGCTCGTAGCCAACGTCCTTCACCAGTTCGCCCCACCAGTCCACATCCGGGAACACGTCATTGTAGGGGCCGTAATTCCCGGTCGCATACGCATTTTCCCATGCGGCAATGGTGGATTCGGGAATCAGCGCCCCCCAGTTGGCATCGTTCGCCTGCGCCCTGTTAAACTGTTTCATGGAGGTTACGTAATTCGACCATTCAGGAGCGGCGGACGGTTGCTTGAACCCGAAGTTCGTAGTGTATGATATCTCCGGTTTCTGTTCGAGTCCACGTTTGGTTGTCAGCAAGATAACGCCATTCGCGCCTTTCACGCCGTAAACGGCAGTGGCCGAAGCGTCTTTCAGCACTGATATGGATTCGATTTCGTTCATGTCCACATCGTTGAAATCACGTTCTATACCGTCAATCAACACGAGTGGAGCGGTTTCTCCCCAGGTGGATTTGCCGCGAATCAGCAAAGAAGCCTGGTCGGCTCCCGGCTTTGAGGTGGAGTTGATGGCAACCACACCGGGCATCTGCCCCTGCAAGGCTTCGGACACGGAGTTCACGCTGCCTGCCTTCAGCAAGTCGTTGCCTTTTACTGAGGTAATGGAGCCGACGCTGGACGCCTTTTTCTGAACACCGTATCCAACCACTACCACTTCCTCCAGCCTCTCCGCATCTTCTTCCAGAGAGATTACCCCTAAAGTCGTTTCATTCTTTAAATCCACCTCCAGGGTTTTATAACCCACATAAGAAATGACAAGTATCTCCTCTTTCGATGCTTTCACGGAAAAATTACCGTCTAAATCAGTAACCGTACCGATACTTGTACCCTTCACACGAACACTGACGCCAATCAATGGTTCGCCGGATACTGCATCCTTCACTTGTCCTTCCCAATTGACTTGTTGTGCCTGCACGTTCAACGCACAAAGCAAAAAGCAACAAAGACAGAAGAAAGAAAAACAAAGTCTGTTTCTTTTCATAAACATTATTTTTAACTGTTAACAAATTCTTGATCTCACAACATAAATTAAAGAGAAAAAATCTTCAAATGAGAGGAAAGATTATCCTCAAAACCCGTACAAATGTGCAAAATAGATTTTTCTACTGCATTTCTGAGCAAATCACTTCCACAGGGGCTTTATGACGTGTTCCATAGAGGCTTTATGACGTGCTCTTTGTCTACGGTGATGCGATATACGCCGTCATTTCCTTTCTCCAGAATCAGCGGAACAATACGCGTTTTACGAGGCTGCACGATGGAGGCCGAATTGTGGACGTGATAGACATAGTAGTATTTCCCATCCAGCCCTTTGAACACGTCGCCATGCCCCGATCCGTTTTCTCCTACTAAGCTGCGGTGAATAATCGGGCTGTTCGGGTGCTTCTTCCAAGGACCAAAAGGGGAAGAAGCAGTGGCATACCCCACCGAGTAGTCGATATTCATAAAATGATTGGCAGAATAGAACAGGTAGTACACCCCGTCCCACTTCATAACTGTCGGTCCCTCCATCACCGGTGCGGACTTGTAATTCGGAGTCTTTTCCCAAGGCTCCGTACAGTCCATACATTGTTTCAGCGTTTCCGGCTTGATGCTTCCTTTCTGCATGTCGAACTCGGCAACCCAGAGGTAATTGCCTTTATTGAAGCGGACGTGATACAGGTAGCACTTCCCGTCGTCATCCTTGAACAGGTAGGAGTCGATATTCTTGGCGGAAGCGTCTATCGGCTTGACTTCCTCCTGACGAAAAAGACCGAATACCGATTTTGAAGAAGCTATCACCGTTTGCTCATTGGCGGTATAGGTGAAATAGTAGATTCCGTTCTCCTTAAAGTACTGGGGCGCCCAGAAGCCTTTTTCGCCATACGTGCGGTCGCCTTTCCGCAGAATCAGCTGCAGGGAGCTGCCATCAGGCGCCGTCCAGTGTTCCAAGTCGGTCGATTCGAGGATAGCAAAGCCCAACGGTTCCCGGTTGCGCGTGCCGGTGAGGTAATACTTTCCATTCTCCACAAAGATGGTGGGATCGGCAAAGGGTATTTCTTTCCAATCGTCAGCCCACAATTGGAAAGCAGACATGAATGTCGCTCCCAGAACAAGTGGCGCTCGTAAGAGGATTTGATAGAATGTATTCATCAGTCTGTATCTTAATTATCATACCACTTCCTATTCATCCAGCTCCCATTTCAGGCGGGGTTGCTCGCCGTCGAGGTCCCATACGGAGGCATCCCAATTGAGCGCCTTGACGGCATCCATCAAGTTGCTGATGGTGGTCAGGCCATTGTAGCCGTACATTAGCGTGGTAATAGGCGTAGTCATGTTTACGCTCTCTTGATCGAGCAGCGCGTCCGCAGGCGTGTTAGCGGTGAAATAACACGTCATATCGGGATTGGCGTAGCAGGAATGAGCTTTGTTCTGGCTGTACCGTCCGCATACTTTGCCCGATTTGGGTGCAGCGCCGGAGTGTAAATACGCGTTCCATGCCACGCAGTGATGCACGGTGATGCCGGACCCGGTGGTATTGTTGGCATTACCCATGATACCTCCCACCTGATTCTGTGCGCGTACCTCGCAGTCGCTCCAGCAGTAGGAAATAGTAGAGGTAGTAACCGTCTCGTAGATGGGCTGTACCCATCCGGCAATGCCTCCCCCGGGGTTGGCCGTTACATAGGGAAGAGCTATCATCTTCCCATGAGAATAGCATTGGGAGATTGTTGCTCCCAGCAACCGGCTGGCAATACCGCCGACGCACGACTGGGTGGTGATGTCGCCCGTGTGGTGGCACTGCTCTACAGAGGCTCCCTCGCACACCTCACCGCAGATGCCGCCTGCCGACCACGTAGCGGTAATCGTCGTTGCCGAGCCACATTGATAAATCCTGCTGTTTGCTCCGCGAAGCCGTCCGCAGATGCCGCCTGCCTGACCGTTGTCCCATGCAGGGGTGCCCGAAGTCAGGTTGATGGTGCCCGATACCCGGACGTTCTCCACTACGCCCGTGCCGGAAGCGCCACCCACCAGCCCGGCTACGATGCCCGTAAGCTTCGTATCGGCCGTGACTTGCGCGTTCGCGAACGTTACGTTGGCGCACCGTCCCGTCAATATACCGAAGAAGCCCTGATAGTTAGTTGAAGACGAGGTAACTTTCAGATTGCTGATGGTGTGCCCGCATCCGTCGAAGTCCACCGGCTTGGCGGCAGTGGCTTCCACAGGAGTCCAGTCCGTACCTTGCAGGTCGATGTCTGCATCCAGCCGCACGTAGGTAGTCTGCCCGTCCTTGAGGTAGTCGCCGAGCTTGGCCAAGTCTTTGGCTGCGGTGATGATGTACGGATTACTTTCGCCGCCCTGCTTTTGCTGCACATAAAAGGTTACAGCGCTCTTCTCCTCGTTTACGGCAAGGTCGCTGGACGCTAATTTCAAGCCGAGCACGTACTTCTTGCTGCCGTCCAATCCGGTAAAATCGTTGAAACTCAAATGTACTGTATGCAGCACATTGTCTCCTTTAAATTCAAAATCACCTCCCTCCATATCATAATATTCCGCAGGCAAGAGATCGAACTCCTCACCAAACTCTTTGGCATCGACAACAGCCAGCTTCGCCTTCGCTTCTTTTTCGCAATGGCTCTTCTCCACCAGAATGTCGTACGCGTATCCCTGCTCATCCAGATATAAATCATACTTGCCGGTCTCATAAAGTGACAAGCTGATATTAGAATAAGTAACTTCAACCTTTTCCGGCTGTGTCAGATCCATGACATCATCACATGAGATCAACGAAAACGCCATTAACGACGTTACAATAGGAATGTGTCTTTTCATAATTCAATTTTTTTAATGATTAAAAAACAGGGATAATTACATCAACGTTGTCACTCGATAACCACACTTTCTCACCGTCTATCCGAGCTACTTCCATCTCCACCCCCTCTTTGAGGAAAGAGACTCCTTGAAATGAGAGCTCAGCCTTTATTTTTTGACCGATAGCTACAGGCTTTTCGGTAAACTTCGCATGAATGTATTTGCTTTGATCCGAATTTTGCAGGCGATAGGTCAACCGCTTAGGATTGATTGCTGTCTGGATTTGTTCCGGCTCTGTAAAAACACAAACTCCATCCGGACTATAGAATCCAACGTCGGTGTATCCCGTTATATTCTTTTTACCAATCCCGTTTTCGGCATACTCCGTCTCCGCGCAGGAGGCGAAAGCCGGCAGGCATGACAACAATGCATATATTACTCTCATAAGCGAATAAATTTAAGATAGCTACTTTCTAATGGTTGTCGACAACGTTTCTACCGATCCATCCTCATAAGTTACTTCGGCCGTAAGCACTTGTCCGTTCAGGGTCTTATTCACTATATCGATTTCTTGCCCATCCACCTTTAGCTTACAAGAAGCGACATCAGCAGGCAGATTCAGCAGCTGCACCAGCGTATACCCATCCACTTGCTGATATTTCAACAAAGGGAACTCTCCCGCCACAGGCTTGGTCTTGACATCCGCCTCCCACAGTACGCTATTATCTGATGATTTCAGCAATGCTACACGATAGCTTGTTCCGGGAGCAAGGTTTTCAACCAACGTATAGTCCTCCGAATTAAGCGGCTGGCGCACCACCTCTGCTCCATCTTTGGCTGTTACCGACAACACACCCGTCTTATCGGCGCCGTTGCCCCAGCTAATGAACAACTCCCGCTGCCCTTCGATAAGGCTGGAAACCGCCAGCCCATCCCGAGCTTCCAAGAAATCGGGATATAGTAACGGGTTGGGATTGTAGAACCCGTCTGCATCAAGTCCTAAATAACGGGAAAAATAAATTCCTCCAAGCTCCCACATTTCGGTAGTTGCAGTATAAACAGCCCTCGCGCCACCGGGAACAACGCTAAAGCGTCCGGTAATGGCATACGTATCATATTTTTTGAACACCGCATAAAAACGCCTATACCAATTCTTCGGATACCAGCTGTAGCTTTCAAAAAGGCTCTTGAACTCCTCAGCGCTAACCGGTGTGCCGGCGCTGGCTTTTTCGGCTATCCGATTGAGGTATTCGTAGATTTTCATCACGCTTGTGTAACCGTTCTGGGTACCCCATGCTCCCAACGCGTCGGCCACATGGGGATTCAAAGCGCGCACCATAGAGAATTCCGTGCAAATCAGCTTCTTTGTTACGCCATACTGATTACGGATGATTTTGAAATCATTTTCCGCTTGGCTCACATTCAATGCGTGAACGTGCAGGTCAAGTCCTGCTACATTAGGATTGCTATTGACCACAGAGACTACCGCAGGCGCCGTTTTGCTATTCGTCAGCTCGGACACACGGTTCAATGCCCCGGCATAAATGTCGAATGTCCAGCCATTAGCTTGTTTCCATGCAGCCAGCCGATTGGCGAACTCATTCAGGAATGCCCGATAATCAGCAGCATCAGCATGAATGAAATCGGCATCCACTACATTCTCCCACTCCGGCTCGTTACCCATAACCAGGATGTCGATGTGTTGCGCCATCTGATACGTTTGCAGCAGCGCCTCCGTTGCACGGAATATGTACTCCATCTCCTCACTCCCTACTTTAGGAACCGTGTCGGCATACAGCTCAAAAGGTATTTTCAGGCTCAATATGAATTTCACGCGATCGCCCAGCGCTTTCTTGGCCTGAATAAATTTCAGCGTAGGGATATGCGTTTTGATGGCGCTTTCTTTCACGCCTGTAATTTTCCTATTTTCATTTTGAAGAAACAGATTGGGGATGTTGACAAATCCTCTCACCCAAGTTACTTTCGATTTCTTTAGCATCTCTATTTCCGTAATCGGGTAGTCTATATTTTCAT
Source organism: Bacteroidales bacterium (assembly GCA_031259205.1). GTDB lineage: Bacteria > Bacteroidota > Bacteroidia > Bacteroidales > UBA4181 > JAIRLS01. The sequence goes on from JAIRLS010000131.1 coordinate 16,327, forward strand.
TATAGTTCGCCCCCAACTCTTGCGCTTTTGTCCCTATCGAACATAAAAACAGCAATACAAACATCAAAAAGGCCTTCACTTTCATATACATATTTTTTTTCATAATACATTACTTTAAAAGATAGAGCTCTCTACTTCACACCAAACCGATAGATACAAACCTGACGATAAACCTCTCCCGGATTCAATATTGTAGAGGGAAATGCAGGCTGATTGGGGGAGTCCGGAAAATGTTGCGTTTCCAGCGCCAATGCTCCATACCGCTCATATTTTTTTCCACTTTTCCCCGTTACGCTACCATCAAACGAGTTGCCGCTATAAAGCTGAATTCCCGGTGCTGTTGTCCGGACTTCCATGTAGCGACCGTTGGAAGGTTCATAGAGGGAAGCTGCAAATTCCGGTTCATTCGTTGTTTTCTGTTTCAGCACAAAATTATGGTCAAACCCATGACGCTGTTCCCACCGGACATCCGGACGTTTCAGCTGTTCACCGATTCCTACCGGAGAACGGAAATCAAATGAGGTGCCTGCTACCGGAGCCAATTCTCCTGTCGGAATCAACACGCTGTCAACCGGTAAATAGTAATCAGCCGCAATACATAGCTGATGCGATTCAACAGATCCGTTTCCTTCCCCTTTCAGATTGAATAGCGAATGGTGAGTAGGATTTACCGGAGTACTCTTATCCGTTACGGCGGTATAGTCAATCCGGAACTCATCGTTTGAAGTCAGGCGATACATCATCGTTATATGAAGGTTTCCGGGAAAACCCTCTTCCCCATCTTTGGAATGGTAAGAAAAGGAAATACAATCCGTAGCTACCGAATCGACATCCCACACTACCCGGTCGAAACCTTTATCTCCTCCGTGCAGGCATTGACCGTTATCAGAAGTAGATAGCTGATAATTTTCTCCATTCAATGAAAAATGACCATTGGCAATTCGATTGCCAAAACGACCGACTACCGCTCCCCAAAAACAACGACTTTCCAAATACTGATCAATAGCCCCATAACCCAGTACAATATCATCGAAATTTCCCTCGCTATCAGGTGTCCAAAGAGAAACAACGCGAGCGCCCCAGTTGGTAACCTGCATGGTCAATCCGTTCCGGTTGGAAAGTGTATAAAGCGAAACCGGTTTGCCATCTATCTCCGTCCGGAAGTGAGACTCCGACAACAACGCCAAAGGAGACTTTGAATGACAAGCAATCAATATTATAAAGAAGAAGAAAAAGACGGCATTTTTCATATCATCAATCTTCAAGGTTAATTATTTCGTTCAACATCGAACGTTGCAAAAGTAGAAAAACACCCCCTCTGTAGAATAGAACGATTGTTCTATCATCGGGATTTATGTTCAGAATGGACATTTGACCTTACTTTAACGTTTCTTCTTCTACTTCACTGCGGTAGTATCCTTCTACTTCGGCAAAGAAGTTTTGCTTCAGGGAATCCAGAAGTTCGGGGTGTTGTGCCGCCACATTCTGATGTTGAGCCCGGTCGGCTTTCACGTTAAATAATCCGTATTCGCCCAGATTACCTAATTCATTTCCGGTCAGATTCCGTTCGGAGCCTTTATAAGGAGGTATCATGACCCAGTCGCCCGAACGGTAAGCCATACGCCCCTGCGCTTCCAGCGCTACATCTTTTCGGGCAGCTGGCTCTTTTCCGAAGAAAGCATTCAGGTAGCTCCGGCTGTCCAGACCTTCCGGCAAATCAGCATGTAGCATTGAGCCCAGAGAAGCGAGAATATCCACCTGACAAACCAGCGCATCGGATACGACCGGCTGAATCTTTCCTTTCCAGTATACAAACAGAGGAACATGCGTACCACCGTCGAACAAGCTATATTTACCTCCGCGCAAACCTCCTGCGGGAAGATGATTACCTGCCAGCTCGGGAGCGCCGTCTTTGTATCCGTCATTTAGCACCGGCCCGTTATCGCTGGAGAAGATAATCAGCGTTTTTTCCAGCAATCCTTCTTTCTTCAAATGGGCAAGCAGCTCGCCGACACACCAGTCCGCCTCAACGATGGCGTCGCCACGAGGCCCCATTGTTGTTTTGCCGACAAAGCGCTGGTGGGGGGCACGGGGCACGTGAGGTTCGTGTAAGCCATAGTACAGGAAGAAGGGAGCGGCTTTGTGTTCGCTTACAAAGTTCTTCACCTTAGCTACAAAATAGTCGGCCATATCTTCGTCTTTCCAGCGGGCTTTCTGGCCACCTTTCATATATCCGATGCGGGGGATTCCGTTTACTATGGAGCTATTGTGTCCGTGTGCCCACTGCATTTTCAGCATCTCCGGATGAGAGACGGCAGTCGGTTCTCCCTCAAAATTCTTCTCGTAGCTCACTTCTATAGGGTCGGACGGATCAAGTCCTACTACATCACCGTTTTCCACATAAACTGTCGGAACACGGTCATTGGTTGCTGCAATCAGGCATGAATAATCGAAACCGATTTCTTTAGCGCCCGGTTTGACGGTTTCGTTCCAGTTGACGTTTCCATCTCCCATACCCAAATGCCATTTTCCGATAGCGCCGGTCACATAACCGCATTGTTGCATCATCTTCGGCAGCGTAAATTGATTCTCATGGATAATAAGAGGAGCATCCCCCGGCAGGATTTTTGCATGCTTATTTTTCCACGGATACATTCCGGTCATCAATGCATAACGGCTGGGAGTGGAAGTTGCCGAAGTGGCATATCCGTTTGTGAAGCAAACGCCTCCATGAGCCAGGCTGTCGATATTCGGAGTACGGATAGTAGTAGAGCCGTAAGCGCCGACATCGCCAAATCCCAAATCATCGGCAAGGATCACAATCACATTCGGTTTTTCTTCTACTTGCTGCGAGGTACAACCTACTAACGACAGTGTAGGAAAAAGATAGATTATTTTTTTCATAATATTATGTAGTTAATAACGCTGTAAATTTAGCCTGCGCATATTTATTTGTGTAGAACAAATGTTTAATAATGGGGAGTAATGTCCATCCTGTAACGATTCCGGAGAAAAAATAAGCTTGATGCTTACTTTTACGTAGAAAGCGGTCATTTTTATGGAGACGGTTAGAAAATTTCGGTGGAGGATAACATACGCACTCGCGCCTCCCAACCTGTCAATTATATTACCGAAATTAGGAAACGCAAAGTATTGGATAAGCGAAAAATAAAGCTTATATTTGCGGGGTGGTGTGTGTGTGTGTGTGTGTGTGTGTGTGTGTGTGTGTGTGTGTGTGTGTGTGTGTGTGTGTGTGTGTG
>JAIRLS010000223.1 GCA_031259205.1 Bacteroidales bacterium
GTAGAAAAAGGCGTATTGATATCTCCCGACTGGAAAAAAGCAACATTAAGCGCGCCCGTTGAAATAACAGAACAACTCATAACCGGCGATGGCTGGACGCTGGAATTGAAACAGGGATACATTCTCCTGAAAGAAGAACAAAATTATATACTGAAAAAAGAAACGGCGAGCAGGTAATAAAATGCCGACTGCATTGTAAACCGTCCGGAAATTAAGCGACGTGTATTGTCCCGTTGAATTGGAAAACTGAGCTGTTTTTGTTACCTGTTACCGTATTCCCTGTATACCGTTTCGGCATCTTCCCATTGGACATAAACGGTTGCGCCGTCGGTTTCGGAAGATAAACATCCATTGAAAAACCAGTAATATTCCGAGTTTTCGCTATGGTCGTATTCAGCAGAAAAATTGGTTTTATTCCAATCATCCAGTATCAACTGCGTGCAGGCTTCATCATAAAAAAACAGCGGCATTTTCCCTGCAACTGTCGGGGTTTCGCCCAAATTACCTATCTTTCCTATGTTGAAATATTTAAGATTTTCATCAGCCCAGTCATAGTTGGTATAATACGTATCCGTGCCGTATGTTCCGCCCCAATTCACATGCACGCGGTATTGCTTTGCGGCGGGGAATTGACAGGGCTAATACCCGGCGGGGAAAGCAGGATTGGCCGTGTAGGAATACTCGTACACAGCCAAACTTTCTCCGGTTGCCGATTTCAACTCAAGTTTCAGGTATTTGTTGTTTTCGCTCAGCGTTACATGGTACTTACTTTCCACGTATGCGTCAATATCTCCCGCATAAGGATTATTCCCCACCAACCGGCCATTTTCTTCTTTCCATTTGCCGATGGTTTTTACCATCTCATCCGACAAATATGGCAAGTCCCTTGTGTGATATTTCCAGTATCCCGTTGAAATTTTTGAGGAAATAAAATTTTCAGGTTCCATGTCGGTACCGCTTTGATAAAGATAGTGAGTCGTCTCGTCGTAATAACGAAATTCCTCAAACGCACCGGCTACTTTTTGAACGTCGAGCGATTTTTTGGTGGATAGATTTACCTCCCGTTTATGCTCAAACAGGAGTGTTGTTCCCCAAATAGCATAATCCGTTTCGGTCTGAGTAACCGTAATTTCATTTTCGGCAAACAGTTTGACGTTTGCCTCGCAGATACGCGCTATAATTTGCGCGGAAATCAAATCGTCATCCGTATCCGGGTCGTCGTGGTTGCAGGCTGCAAACACGGTTGTACATCCCAAAATAAGAGCAAAAGTCTTGAAATCATTTTTACGCATCATGTCGTTTGTTTTTTATAATTCTGCCGCAAAGTTAGGTGTTTTTGCACTTTTTTCTATTTTTATCAAAAAAATTATTGCGCTATCGTCTTGACAGTTACAAATCATGTAAAAAAATTTTCGAACTGTCGGCGCATAGCCGAATTGCATTAGCTACTTGAATCTACGGAATGCAATACAAGGGGACGCATATATACAAAAACGAAAAGACGCAGGCCTTATTTCCTTGCGTCTTTCTCATAAATGTTTCGTTTCGTACAACCAGCGCTTACGGCAGGATAGCGCTTTCTATTTCGCTCCACGCTACCGGTTCCGAGTAGATGTCATGTCTTGTTCCGGCATCAATCGTCTATTCCGATAAGGCGGCCGGCGGAGTCGAACTTTAAGTCCGTGTCGTTGGAAAGGCCGATTTCGTAGCCGTAGCGTTCCTTGTTGACTTCGGTGATTTGGAGGTTTGGGAAAGCGCCGGCTACGTATTCCGGCAGACTTTTCGGCAACAGGGACAGGATGCTTTCGGGAAGTGGCGACGTATGTCCGTCTATGTCGTCCCAATCGCCCGATTTGGTAAAATCAATGTCAAAGCCGTTTGACAGATAAACGGTGTAGTCCACATCCAACAGTTCCTTTTCCCTGACAATGGCGGTTGTTTCAACGCCGGGGAAGTGCGTTTCAATAAATGTCCGGCTGATTACCGGCAATTCGTCTGCCGGGATGATTTTTTCCTCTTCGCAGGCGATAAACATGTGCGTGGCAGCGAAAAGTGCTGCATAAAATGTTATTTTCTTCATTGTTGTATTTTTATTAGGATTAATAATCTGTTTTCTCATTTCGTATTGTGCCGTCCGACTGTATCAGCAGTGCGACTTCCGCGTTGCGGAGTTCCATTTCGACGTTATAGAAAACCTCCGTCCCGCGGCGGATTTTGTCAATATCCTCAAAGTGGTATTTGGGGTATTTGGCTTCTGCGGCATTTTTCACTACGGCAGGCAACTCCGAACGGTACGTTTCCTCGACGGTCATCAGCAAATGGCCGTCGGCGGCGTAATATGCCTTGCAGTCCCTGAATCTTACATCAAATTCGACTTCGTAGACGTCGCCGGTTGTTTCCCATTCCACATCGGACGCTTTGGGGTAATCGACCCGGAATTTTTGCTGAAGATTCGCCGGCGGCATCACATCATGCGAATGTGCCGCTTTGTGCGTTTTAATCTTTTCGACAATCTCTTCGTTGGAATACCGGGTGGAAATGGCCGGATTCTGTGCAGCCGCCGCCTGTATGAAAAACAGACCGGCCGCCATGCTTAAAAATTTTAACTGTTTCATTTTTTCTTTC
>JAIRLS010000248.1 GCA_031259205.1 Bacteroidales bacterium
CCATTGCGATGATAACCATACAATTCTTTTTTAAACTGTTATTTTTCATTTTTTTTAAATTTATTGATTATTATGCTTTTTGCCTTTGTTTCAGGCGTTAAGGCGCCGCCGTTCATTGGTTCCCCGCCGGCGGCGCACGAACTCTCCCTGCCGCGACTGTCGGACAAAGGTTTACGCAATGTGGCCATGGCGCTATGCTGTGGGATAAACGCATGGCGTCGAAACCGTACCATACCCGCAACTACGAAGGCAGGGCGCACCGTTGTGCTCTTTCCTCCAACAGCCGCCACTATCCCGGCTACGCCTGCGCACAGCATCAAGTCCACCCATTTCGGCGTTGTCTGCGGATTGACCCGCGCACGACACGACACGAAAAGGGTACAGGTACACACAAGGACAAACGTCGCGATACATGCAACCGGATAAAAGGAAACTGTCGGTCGACCGGAATTTATCAAATGCTGTTGGTTGTTCATTTTTTACTTCTTTTTCACAGTCAAGATCAAATGACAAATTTAAAATAAATATCTAAGATTTCCAAGCGCGTAAAATGAAATTTTTTTTACGAAAAAAGAGGATGAACTTGATGAAATCATCCCTGAGTAGAGAAGTCATTACTTTCCTCTTTTACGGCTTCGCCACCGTCGGTCATATAACGAACCAACGCATGGAGATTCAACTCTTTGATTTTCTTTATGCAGTAAAAATATATGGCCATTGGCTTCGATTCCCGGTAGGGGAATCATATCAATAGAAAATGTGCATCCCTCCTTCCCGATTCCCCGCAGGCGAACCGGAACCGAAGCGGAGTTCGGTGCAACCCATCGCAAAATCGTACCGCATCATGTCTATTTCTCGTATTATGACCAAGGATAATATAATATACTATACCCGTCATAATAAAGATGGATTAGCCCAATGTTCCGCCGATCAGGAAGGTGGCCGCTAAGGAAACGATAGCGTACAGTTCGGGAAAGACAGCCAGTATCAGCGTTTTGCCGAATACGTCATAACCGGATCCGATGCCGGCAATGCCGTTGGCGCACACTTGCCCCTGCCGGACAGCAGACAGCAAAGAGACAGAACCCAGCGCCAAACCAGCCCCAAAGATAGCTGCCGCTTGAAAAATGGTAATTTCCGCCGTCAAGAAACCCGCTAACAGAAAGTAGCCCAGAAAGCCATACAGCCCTTGTGTGCCCGGCAAGGCGCTTAACACCATGTAGTTGCCGAATGCGTCGGGATTCTTTTTCATTGCGCCGATAGCGGCATTACCTGTGATGGTGACGCCCAAAGCGCTTCCGATTCCTGCCAGCCCGACCATCAGACCGATACCGATATATGCCAAAACGATTGCATCCATAATGAATTGATTTTAAATTAAATTAGATTATAAATACTACAAAAAACGACACGCTAAATTCGTAAATTTTCTGCATTATATCAAAATTTTCAGATATTAGTTCTTATTTTCAGCGGTCTGTACTTTTTTCCATTTCCTTGAAATCCCGCATTTTTATAAAATTCTACGAAAGTAAGGCGCATGGGATGGACAAAAGCGCCCAGCCCGCTCATGAAGATATTGAGCGAATGGCCTATCAACAGTATGATAAGCATCACGATCCAGCTCACTACGGGAATATCTCCACTCATGCGAATAGCCAGCTGGTTAAAAACCAATCCCATCACGCTTCCGCTAATACCCAAGGCAAAGAGGCGGATGTATGACAGCAAATCGCCCAACAGTCCGGTTGCCATGTTGTAACTGTTCCATAAGCCTGCGCCGATATTGACAAGTGGGTTGCGTCCGGGCTTATTCAGCAGGAAAATGAATATTCCTGCAATAGCGATAGCGACATAGCAACCGTAACTCATGATTTCCGAAGATGGTATCAATTGTTTATCCATGAGGACAAGGCCGCCGGCGCCGGGTATCATGAGCAGCCATCCCCATGTTTCGAGCGAATGTCGCCATCCGTAACGGCGCATTTGTCCGATAGCCTTCACCGTCATTCCGAAAACAATCTGTACTCCGCCAATGATAAGCGAAAGCGAAAACAACTGGTCGGAATTCAGCATGATTTTCTTGAAGGAAGTGAACCATGGCCAATGCACTTCCAGCAGCGGGATACCGAAAAACGTCCCGCTGATGGCGCCGAATACTACCGTTCCCGCTCCCAGACAGGCGACCAGTGCCAGCAAAGGGCGCATGGACGGCTTCATTTTGCTGCGCAACAGGAGCGCCGCCACCAGCAACAGCAATCCATAACCCGCATCGCCAAGGCACAAACCGAAGAACAGCAGGAAAAACGGCGCAAAAAACGGCGTGAGATCCAATTCGTAGTAATTGGGCAGGTCGTACAATTCGCCAATCGGCTCGAACATACGTGTAAAACGGTTGTTTTTCAGCAAAATCGGCATGGAGGTATCGTCTTTGGACGGTTCTCTGCTTTCGTACCACACGTCTTGCCGCTCAAGCACGCGAACAAGTTCCGTTTCTTTTGCTTCGGGCACCCACCCTTCCAGCAGAATCAGACTGTCGGCAGCTTTCTTTTCGCTCTGTAACCGTACTTTCGACAGGTCTATATGTCCATTGATCTGTTGTAACGTTTCTTTCAGCCGGTTGATGTGCGCCGTCATACCGTCTAACTGCTGTTCTATCCCGTCTGTTTGTGCTTCCGCCTCCTGTAACGCCGCCTGTACTTCGTTCAACGACTGTTCGGGGAGGCGTATCCTTTCGGCATCCGGTTCATCTTTCAGGCAGTCCGGACAAAGGGTGATGAAATAGACGATGTTTCCCGCCTCGGCAATTTCCATCGCATTGAATTTCTCTTTCCATTCGGCTTTGAAATCGTGTGCGCGGCACGAATAAAACTTCATTTCCTGCCCAGCTGCTTTGAGTTTGGCTATCAGCGCCCAGTCAAAATTACCCCATACGGACAGCATCTCCATTTCTTTCCGCAGGCTTTGCCGTCGGGCGTTCAGGTTTTCCTGCTGTGCCTTCAACTGTTCGTATGCCGCCGGTATTTTCATGCCGTCCACCGGTTCTGACGGCGGCATCGGCGTCAGGTCTTTCCGGACGGCAAGTCGCTGTTCCAAGGCGCGAAGCGTGTTTTTCAACAGATCGGCGGTATGCAGCCGGCTACGCAAGTCCGCCGCTTCTTCGGGAATGTCTTTCTGCTTTTCTACAATATGCACCACTCCCGCTTCCCGGATGCTTTCCACAAATTCATTATATGTTTTATAATAAATCAGGAAACTGTATTTTTTCATTTTTTCAACCATCGGAACACGATAATACGGACACAAATATAATACAAAAAACGATAGGTACACGCGCCCTGCGTAAAAAAATGACCGGTATGGTCAGGCCGGCAAAAACGGGAACATCAAAAGACCGTACATTTCAGCGTTTTCCGTTTTCCGGATTACTTCCTGTTTCGTTCCCCCGCAGTTGGCAAATGACGACGGTTATACCGTACGCGCTAAAGTTTTGTGCATTGCACATCGGAGCGTTGATATCAATGGAAAAGAGCATCTGCCGACGCGCTTCATTGAGCGTCAAGGCATTCACCGCTTTTATGAATCCTCTGACGGGGAACAGAGAGAATCGGGCATACTTTTTTCTATTGATATTGTTCCCCTGACGGGCAATAATATAACTGCTTTCATTTACCGTGACGTAAATTAGAATCATTCTACCGTCTTTCCCCTTTTTTCCCATGCAATGGGGGGCGGCCCTTACAAGGATGACGAAAAACCGACTTCCCCCCCGCTCAATGATCAGTATTTTGGGGCGTCTTTCAATAAATTAACAATTTTAACAATTTTTAACAAAAGATATTTGCACAACAAACTTTTATGGTATATTTTTGGCGCATCTAAATTTTTCGACTGATCAAATTAAAACCGGTTTTTACCGGAATAAAACATTCAAAAAAATGATGATTTTTTTTCTAATAAAATCCTTCTGTAAGCCGCAATATTTGTGGTTTAGTATGATTTTTACACACACAAACATCCTACATTATGCCCTATAGTTAATATACGCGCACGCGCGATGTAATAAACTTTTTCAGAAACTAATTATATGTCCGCAATGTTATTGTTGATAACAGGTGTTTATTTTATTGTTGCCGGCGGGTCTCTCCTTTTCTTTTTGCCGCCTCATCCGCCTCATCCGGAGTTTCCGTATCGTCCGGAAAATCCGTCATATCCTTGAGGAAGGGCGGCGCTGTGGTTTCCCGCGTGATTTTTATCGCCACCATTTAATCCGAATATGAGTAATAAATATGAGTAATAAATATGAGTAATAAATATGAGTAATAAATATGAGTAATAAATATGAGTAATAAATATGAGTAATAAATATGAGTAATAAATATGAGTAATAATATGAGTAATAATATGAGTAATAATATGAGTAATAATATGAGTAATCGATATAAATAGCTAAATATGAATAATGTCCAATAATTTAAATTTTAAATAACTTGTAATATGAAAAAAGCAAAAATCAGTAAATTTCGAGAAAATGTGTTTCGTAGCGCATGCGGGATTGTCCTTCTCTCTTTGTCGGCTTG
>JAIRLS010000306.1 GCA_031259205.1 Bacteroidales bacterium
AAGGTTTTATACTCGGCCGGAAGCAGGCAAAAAGGTATTCGAATATTGGCAAGCGTCAGAATTGTTTCCACACCATTCCCGATATAACCTAAAGTATAACAGTACCTTCCGCAGGGACGACACCTAAATAATCGGTTGATAAAGTGTCGTTGCTACGCGACTTTTTATCAGAATTTTATTTATTCGTTTTATCTATGAGGTTCAGGAGGCCGTTGATGACAGTGAGGGGATGAGGCGGATTACCGGGGATGTAGAGGTCGACCGGATATTTTTCGAGGAAACGGCGGTCAATGTCTTCGTTTCCGGCAAAGATGCCTCCGGAGAGCGCATCCGTGCCGGCCAGCACGATGATTTTCGGTTCCGGCACTGCGTCGTAGCACATTTGCAGCGCTTGAGCCATATTGCGGGTGATGGGGCCGGTGATCACGATACCGTCGGCGTGACGCGGAGAAGCGACAAACTCAATGCCGAAGCGTCCCATGTCGAAATTGACGTTGGAACAGGCGTTCAACTCCATTTCCGCACTGTTGTCGCCGCCGGCAGAGACTTGCCTCAGTTTCAGCGATTTTTTGAATAGTTGGCGGATTTTCGGTCTTACCGTTTGCCGGTCGATCCCGACAGGCCGGTTGTTGCCTTCGGTCAGCACCAATTGTGTGCGGCTGTTGGCAGCTAATTTGTAGTCGTTCGTAAACCTGATGTTTTCAGGGAAAGCGCGTGCACAGAGTCCGCAAAAGGCGCACCGTGCAAGGTCGATGCTCAATGGAGGCGCGGTCAATGCACCGACAGGACAAACGCCGGTTATTGCCTGTGCATCCGGATACCCGCCCGTGATGACGGGACGTCCCCTGAAATTTGGCGGCAAATTTACCGCCGACACATCCGGGATAGTCTGTTTTCCTTGCTGGAAAAGAATTTTCAACTGATTCAGCATGACGGGGGCATTAGTCGCTGTGTTGCCTGAGAATGGCTTTGTTGATTTTTTTTACCAATGACGGCCCTTGATATATCAGTCCCGAATAGAGCTGCACCAGCGATGCGCCTGCATTGATGAGGCTTATAGCGTCTTCTTCCTTCATAATGCCTCCTGTGCCGATAACAGGCAGTTTGCCTTTGGTACGTTGCCGGATATAATTGATCACTTCCAGCGTTTTCCATTTCAACGGCTCTCCGCTCAAGCCTCCGTTACCGAGAGCTTCAACCGTTTGCCGGTCTATGGTCAGATGGTTTCGTTGCGTGGTTGTGTTTGCCGCCACTATTCCGTCAATACCCAATTCTTCTATGGTTTTCAAGATTCCGTCAAGTTGCATGATACTCAGGTCGGGGGATATTTTCACCAGCACCGGTTTGCGCTGTTTCTGCGTATTTCGCTTGTTGATGATCTTTCTCAGTATGTCCGCGAGCAGTTCCGGGTCTTGCAGTGCGCTCAATCCGGCTACATTCGGGCAACTTACATTGACCGTGAAATAATCGACATAAGGATAGAGTTCGTCGAAGCAGTACAGGTAATCGAAAGGTGCTTCGGTATTGGAGGTATGGGTATTTTTACCGATATTTCCGCCAATAACGATATTCGGACGCGACGATTTCAACCGTTTCACTACCGCTTCTACTCCTTCGTTATTGAATCCCATGCGGTTAATCAGTGCGCTGTCCTGCACGATTCGGAACAGTCGCGGTTTGGGATTGCCCGGTTGCCCGACGGGAGTAACTGTTCCGATCTCGATAAAAGAGAATCCCAGCATGGAAAAGGCTTTGTATAATTTTGCATTTTTATCGAAACCTGCCGCCAGTCCTACCGGATTGGCCAGTCGGATACCGCAAAACTCGCGCTCCAACAGGGGATTCCGGACGCCATAATACCATCTGATGGCGACCCGCACGGGAGGAATGGCATAAGCCATCCGCATCAAAACGGCTACCAGCCGGTGACTCGCTTCGGCAGGAAAAAGAAATAATATGGAACGAAAAAATCGATACACTTTATCCTCCCAATAATTGTCTGACATGCGCCATAATGGTTTTTCCTTCGGCTTTTCCGGCCAGTTCTTTGGTGGCGATCCCCATTACTTTACCCACATGAGCGGGCAAAGTAGCGCCTGCCTTCTCAATAATGGCTTTCAGAACACGTATTAATTCTTCTTCGCTCATCTGTGCAGGCAGATATTGTTCTATAACGGCGGCTTCCGTGATCTCTTTTTCGGCTAACTCCGGCCGTCCCTGCTGTTGATAGATTTCGGCCGATTCTTTGCGCTGTTTTATTAATTTCCGGATGATTTTCAGTTCGGCCTCGGACGTCAGTTCTCCGTTAACCCCCGGTTCGGTTCGCGCCAGTAAAAAAGCCGACTTCACAGCTCTCAAGGCTTCCAATTTGTCTTTTTCCTTTGCGAGCATTGCTTTTTTTATGTCTTCGCTTACAGTATCAAATAAATTCATCTTCATTCTTTTCGGTGATTCTTTTTAATTTTTCAAAACCGAACAAAATTACATGAAAAACATGAGTTTTCCAAGCGCATAAAATGGAAAAAAGTTTTTACGGAGGAAAGACAGGTTATTTTTTGATAAATCACAAACCGGAAAACGGCCGTCAGTACAGCTAATTGAAAAGTCACCTCATAGCGCCCGTTATCTCATTTATCCGTTATGAATAAGGTAATGAGGCGGTTCCGGTTTTTCAAGTCTAACAGGATGATGTTATTCCTTTGTGCAACAATTTGAAATACGTCTGTTTTTTTCGTAAAAACGATTTGTACCCGTCTACTTTTAACCGTTTTTTTACAGTTTCTTAACGATTCGGTAACATAAAAGAGTTTTCTTTGCATCCGAAATTTTAATCGAACATCGTATGAATAACGAAAAGACAAATAAAAATGCGTTACGAAAAAAATCATATCATCGCATACGGTCGACAGATAAACTGTTTACGCATATTGAAAGTAATTTGAAATCAAAGTCATATTGTTTCGGGGAAAAAAAAATCTATTTTTTTTTCAGGGCAAACGCACGAAAATTAAGTAATCAATTTATTGAGATATGCCAAGTCATATGCAGCCTTTAGCCTTCGTTTCTTCAGACTTAGCTTATCGGACTGTTCCCTGATAATTTGCAGGGCAAGTTTTCTCAAGGTAGAAAGATTTTCGGGAGCACTGTCTTTTCTTGCCCTGCAGTTGTCCTCCCTGAAAGTAACATCCAAGTGCCAGTGCAAATGATTTTCAATACCCCAGTGTCCTCTGACTAAGGAATTGTAATAAGCCGCACTTAAGCCTTCTTCATCACTGATATAATAGCGGGTTTCCTGTATTTGCCGGTCTTTGATTTGCCGGCTGGCTTCTACTCTTATCAGGGTTTTCAGTCCACTCCACTGTTTCTGAACTTCCGGTAACAGAGCATTTTTTGAAGGGAGGATACTGCACTTGCGCACTTCGTACCGCCCATGATCGTATTCCCATTCTTCCGAAACGCTTTCCGGCGAACAGTTCTTAAATCCAAACTGTGTATCTTCGTACAGATTTTTCTGATTTTCTTTCAATGCCAGCAAATAATGACC
>JAIRLS010000316.1 GCA_031259205.1 Bacteroidales bacterium
CCCCCCCCAAAAAAAAAAATCATATTTTTTTTTCAAAACGTTTGGATTTTCATTTTTTGTGATTATATTTGCGCCGTCAAGTTTTAAATCTATCAATATAAAATAACCTCTGGTTTTTACCGGAAAAATATTCAAAAAAGTGACAGTTTTCAAGCCAATAAAAGCCTCCTGTAAGCCGCAATATTCGTGGTTTGGCACGATTTTTTCACACACACACACACACACACACACACACACACACACACACACACACACACATCTTACATCACATACATCGTTAATATATGCGTGCGCGCGTAATTTAAAAAACTTTTTTCGAAATTCATACATTGCCGCAACATGTTTTTTTACATGGCGCGGTTTTTTTATACCCATCGCCCATCTTTTTGATGGCCATCCGATGAAATTTCTATGGCCATCCGACAAAATTTTCATGGCCATCCGACAAAATTTTGATGGCCATCCGGCAGAATTTTCATGGCCATCCGACAAAATTTTCATGGCCATCCGGCAGAATTTTCATGGCCATCCGGCAAAATTTTCATGGCCATCCGGCAGCATCTCCCGTACCATACCGCGATTTTTATCCTTTTCAGGCGTTCTGTCCGTTGGGAACGGCGCCGGAAAAGGCTCATTTTTTAAATCTTTCAATTTCTCATCTTAATTTTTTATTGCTATGAAGTACAAGTTAATCGAGCGGGTCAATCCCGCAAATCCGGCAGACCCGAAAAAATGGTATGCCAGTCCGGTGAATGCCGGCAAGTTCACCATCAAAAATTTCGCCAAAGAGATAGCGGGGCGTTCGTCGCTGACGCGCGGCGACATTGAAAACGTGCTGAACAATTTCCTCGACGAACTGCCCGTCTTCCTCAAGCTGGGCATGAGCGTACAGTTGGGCGAGTTCGGCACCCTGCGGCTGGGCATTTCCAGCGAAGGCACGGATACGAAGGAACAGTTTTCCGCCGCCAAAATACGAAACGTGAAAATAATTTTCACTCCGAGTTCGGCGCTCAAAACGAGCCTGAAGGATGATCTCGCCTTTGAACAGGAACAACAGTAAGTTCGTTAAATTATGTATTCAAATAAAATCAATCACTAAAAACAAATAAACCGAAATTAATATGAAAAGAATTTTTATCAATTATGGATGGTGTCTTCTGTTATGCGCCATGGGGTTTGTTTCCTGCGAGGAAAAAGACGCGGGAGCTAAAAAGGACTGGAAAGAACGCGATCCGTCAAGATCGCACGCGCTCACCACGTTTTTTCCCGATTCGGGAAGAATTGCGGAGAAAATGTTTCTTGACGGGGAAAACTTCGGCACCAATACGGAAAACATCAAAGTGTATTTTAACAGTAAACGTGCGGCAGTGGTGACCTCTACCGGCAACCGCCTGTATGTCCTTTGCCCCAAAATGCCGGGCGATACCTGCGACGTATCGGTAGTCATCGGAAACGATTCGCTGGTGTATCCGAAACAGTTCCGGTATTATTTATCGGTGACGGTATCCACCGTAACGGGCAACGGACAGGAAGCCTTTGTCCCGGGAACCCTGGCGGAAGCCTCGCTGGAGCCTATGTACCTTGCAGTGGACAATGAGGACAACATCTTTGTCACTCTCCGCGAGGACACCTACTGGGGAGTAGTAAAAGTGAGCGAAGCGGATAATTCGGTGATTCCTCTGGTGATGAATTCTGCGTCGGGGTCGGGCACTCCAAATTCGCTGGCCGTCGATTTGACCACCGGCGTGGTGACGGTGCCGATTGAAACATGGAAGGAAGTCTTCTGGACCTGCGACCCGAGCGAGGCGTGGGCGCCAAGGACCAAAAAACTGAACTGGGCCGGCGGAACGGAACCGTCAGGGCTCACCAACACATGGAAACACTGCCTTGCCGCCTGTCCTTACGACGGTTACGTCTATACCCGCTTTTACAACGGGCATGTCGTAAAGATACATCCCAAAACGCTGACGGCCGAACTGGTGTACCAAACGCCGCAGGGCAACAGTTACGGCATGGCGTTTAACCCGAAAAAACCCAGCCTGCTGTATTTTTCCTTCAACAGCGGGGTGTCGGGCAACCTGTCGCACAGCATAGCCATGATGGACGTAGCTGCCGACGTTCCCGGAGAGACTTTCCGCAAACTGAGCGGGTCTACTGCCGGCGGACATCGCGACGGGGAACTGGCCAACTCCATGTTCTACTATCCGCGTCAGATTTATTTCGACCCCGACGGCTATCTCTACATTGCCGACGACGGTAACGACTGCATCAGGCGCATCACGCCCGACAACATCGTGGAAACGGTGGTCGGCGTCCCCGGCAAACGTTCTTATCAGGACGGCGGAAAGGATGAGGCGCTTTTTGCGCAACCCAGAGGGGTAGGCGTCAGCAAAGACGGGACCGTGTATGTGGCCGACTACGGCAACAGGCGCATCCGCAAACTCTCCATTGAATAAACCTGTACAAAATGATCATTAAAAATGAATGAAATGAAAAAAATATTATTTGCACTGTGGCTGCTGCTGTCGGTGAACGCCTCGTTACAGGCGCAGCAAAGAACGCATACCTTCGTGATGGAAGGTACGGTATACGACGAAACGGGCGAAACGGTTCCCGGCGCTTCCGTCTACCTGAAAGACAAAATCAATATCGGAACCACCGCCGACATCAACGGACATTTCAGCATCAAAGCCGAAAAGGGCGACGTACTGGTGTTTTCCTTTGTAGGCTATCAGAATGTGGAGGTATTCGTGGATGAAGAACGCAAGGATCTCAAGGTGCGGTTTAGTGAAACCGCCCAGCAACTGGAAGAAGTGGTGGTGGTAGGATTGGGTACGCAGCGGAAAATATCGGCCGTAGCCGCCGTTACCACCATTGACGCCAAACAGTTGCAGATCCCTGCCACCTCCGTGGCCAATCTGCTGGGCGGCAAGGTAGCGGGTATTATTTCCATGCAGACCAGCGGCGAACCCGGGCAGAACATCTCGGAATTTTGGGTACGGGGCATCGGCACCTTCGGAGCCAGCAGCGGGGCGCTTGTGCTGATTGACGGACTGGAAGGCAACATCAACAGCATCGACCCTGCCGACATCGAAAGTTTTTCGGTGTTGAAGGACGCTTCCGCAACGGCCGTGTACGGTGTGCGCGGCGCTAACGGCGTAGTGCTCGTCACCACCAAGCGCGGGCAGGAAGGCAAGTTAAGCATCACCGGACGCGCCAACTGGTCGTTATCGCACCTGCGCAGAGTCCCAACGTATCTGAGAGCCTACGACTACGCCAACTTAATGAACGAAGCAATGGAAGTGCGCGGTGAAAACCCGCGTTACAGCAGCATCGAAATGGACATTATCCGGGAAGGGCTTGACCTCGACCTGTATCCCGATGTGAATTGGCAGCAGGAAATACTGAACAAAAACTCGTTCAAACAGACCTATTATGTCAGCGCCCGCGGCGGCGGCAATGTAGCCAAATATTTTCTCAGCCTCGGCGGAAGCAGCGAAACAGGCGCCTACAAATACGACAAAAAAAGCCCGTATGCCTCCAACGTAGGCTACGATACCTATTCGTTCCGTACCAACATCGACCTGGATCTGACCAAAACCACGCGCCTCTATTTCGGTACGGACGGCTTCCTGTCCATCCGCAACGAACCGGGAATGGCCAACACGGATTATATCTGGGCGGCGCAGTCGCAGATCAATCCGCTGATGCTTCCCATCAGGTATTCCAACGGACAACTGCCGGGCGGCGGCTCCAACGAAGCCTCCTCGCCCTACGTACAGATCAATTATGTGGGGAAAGCGACCTCCCAGAGTTTCAAAGGCAAAATCACCATGTCGTTAGATCAGGATCTGTCCATGCTGCTTGACGGATTAAAAATCAAGGCGCAGGGAGCCTACGACATCCAGCCTAACTTTAGCGAAAGACGTTACATACAACCCCCGCTATACCGAGCGTTGAGCAGAAACGTACTGGGGGATCTGGTAACCATGGAAACCGTGAAAAAGCAGGACGTCACTTACTCCAGAAGTACATCGCAGTACAGGAAATACCATTTTGAAAGCACGCTCAACTACGACCACGTATTCGGCGCAAACCACCGCGTGTCGGGGTTGGTCTATTACTACCTCAGCGATTCGAAGAACACCAACGATGCCAATAACAGTATGACCGCCATCCCTGTACGCTACCAGGGGGTATCCAGCCGGCTCACCTACAGCTTCCGCGACACTTATATGATGGATCTCAATTTCGGATACACCGGTTCCGAAAACTTCAAGCCCGGCAAGCAGTACGGCTTCTTCCCTTCGCTTGCGCTGGGATGGGCGCCCACCAGCTATCAATACATGAAAGACAATGTTAAATGGTTGGATTTCTTTAAAATAAGAGGCTCCTATGGAACGGTGGGCAACGACCGGATTACCTCCACCCGCTTTCCCTACCTGACGCTGGTGAACCTGTCGGCAAATCGCGTGTGGGGCAGTTCCTCCAGCGTGGAAACAGTGAACGAACAACGGGTGGGCGCCGACAATCTCGAATGGGAAAAAGCGCTGAAAGCCGACCTCGGAATCGAAGGACGACTGCTGAACGACAGACTGTCTTTTGTAGTGGACATATTCAACGACCAGCGCGACGGTATTTTCCAGCAACGGGTACAGGTGCCCGATCTGGTAGGCGTCATATCCATGCCCTACGGCAACATCGGGAAAATGCGCAGCTACGGATCCGACGGCAACATCAGCTACATACACGAACTGCGGAAGGACGCAAGTTTTACCATCCGCGCCAATTACACCTATGCCAGAAATGAAGTGCAGCGGTGGGAACAGGCATACCAGACGTACCCCTATCAGGAATACGACGGCTATCCCAACGGAACCATACGGGGCTACAAAGCGATCGGCCTGTTTACGGACAGTAACGACGTGCTGTTCAGCCCCAGCCAGTCGGCCCTGGGAAGCGGACAAATGCCGGGCGACATCAAGTACATGGACGTCAACGGCGACGGAAGAATCACTTCCGACGACCGCGTGCCGCTGTCTTACAGCACCTATCCCCTGCTGATGTACGGGTTCGGCGGCGAATTTAAATACAGGCAGTTCACAGTGGGCGTGCTCTTCAAAGGCACCGGCAAAACCGATTATTATCACGTGGGGCAAACCGTCAGCCACAACAATATGCGGTATGCCAACGGTATGGGCTATGTTCCTTTCTACAACGGGCAATACGGCAATGTGCTGTCGCTGGTGGCGGATCCCGCTAACCGGTGGATTCCCGCCGACTATGCAGCCCAACACGGCATCGACCCTGCGCTGGCCGAAAATCCCAACGCCCGTTTCCCGCTCCTGAACTACGGCAGCAGCAGCAACAACTCGCAACTGTCCGATTTCTGGAAAGGCGATGCGCGGTATCTGCGCTTGCAGGAAGTGACCGTCAATTACAATCTCAAAAAGGATTTCCTCCATAAAGTGGGGATCTCTTCCATTGATTTCCAGTTGGTAGGCTCCAACCTGTACGTATGGGACAGGGTGAAACTCTTCGACCCCGAACAGGCGCATTTTAACGGGCGCGTGTACCCCATTCCGGCCGTTTATACCCTGCAACTGTATATCAACCTTTGATCGCGTAAAATAAAGTTAACCGTAAAATCGAAAATGAAATGAAAAAAAGAATGAATCAAGAAAATAAAAAAATGAAAAGTCGCGCCGGCTATCGGTTGTCCGGCGTAATAGCGGCTGTATTGACGGCCTTGTTTACCTTGCATGCCTGCAAGGACTTTTTGAATGTGGATAATTATTTCAGCGACGAGTTGAAATTGGATTCTGTTTTTAAAGAAAAGCGACTGGTTGAAGCGTACATGTGGGGAGCGACTTCCCTGTTTCCCGACGAAGGACAGCTCATCCAGAGCCAGCACACACCCGGGCCGCTGGCTACCGACGAGGCATTCACCATGTTTCGCAGCATCGGCAATTCGTACTACGGAATGGCGTTTGTGCTGGGCGAAATCAACTCGGAGCGACTCTATACCTTCGATACATGGGGCAATATGTACAAGATCATCCGTAAATGCAACACCATTCTCCAACGGATGAACGAAGCCGCCGATATGACCACCTCCGACAAGATCAGCATTGAAGGTTATACCCGTTTTATCCGCGCTTATGCCTACTACAACCTTCTGATTGATTTCGGCCCTCCGGCGCTGCTGGGCGACGAAATGCTCGAAACCAACGCAGACATCACCTATTACGACCGTCCGCGCTGCACCTACGGGGAAGCGGTGGAATATATCTGCGGGGAACTGGAAAAGGCAGCCCTGTATATGCCGGCCACAGTGTCGGTGCTGGATTTCGGGCGTCCCACCAGAGGAGCGGCGCTGGGACTGATAACCCGTTTGAGGTTGCATCATGCCAGTCCGCTGTTCAACGGCGGAGAAAAGTCGCGCGTGTATTTCGGCAACTGGCGGCGCACATCGGACGGAGCGCTGTTCATCGAACAGACTTACGTCGAAAAACGCTGGGCTTTGGCCGCCGCCGCCGCCAAAAGAGTCATGGAATTGACCTATTCGGGCGCGCCTCTCTACAGGCTGCACACCGTGCAGGCCGACGACGCTACACCGACCCTGCCGGCCAACGTCGCCGACCCTGCCTATTACAATGACTTTCCGAACGGAGCGGCAGGCATAGATCATTACCGCTCGTATGCCGAAATGTTCAACGGCGAAGCGGTGGCCGCCACCAATCCCGAATATGTATGGGGCAGAAGCTCCGACGCGCTCGCCGGACTGACGCGAATGTCGTTCCCCGTCGTCAACGCGGGATGGAACGGTTTGAGCGTAACGCAGAAAGTAGTGGACGCTTACGAAATGGTGGATGGACACACCATACAAAACTCAAGCGTCGACTATCCCTATTCCGAAGACGGGACGGCGGCGGGCAGTACGGTACCCGGCTTTTCGGGATACCGCTTCACTACCGAAGGAGAAGTATTCAAAGGTTATCTCAACAGGGAGAAACGATTCTACGCTTCGATAGGTTTCTGCGAATGTTTCTGGCCCTGCGAATCCGTAACAGGCGCCGACGCCAACCTTACCGTTAAATACTATATTGACGCGGAAAACGGGAAAAACAACACCCGCGACCCCATCAACTATCCTCCTACGGGCTATGTCATCAAAAAAACCATCCATCCGCTGGACGCATGGCAAGGCACCAACAACCGCAGGATGAACAAAGCTTTCGGCATCATTCGTTACGCCGAAATCCTGCTGTCGTATGCCGAAGCGCTGAACAACCTGACCAGCGCCCATACCGTCGAAACAGACGGCACGCCTGTCATCTTCGAGCGCAACAAGGAGGAGATCAGGAAAGCCATCAATCAGGTGCGCTACCGTGCAGGACTGCCCGGAGTGTCCGACCCCGATCTGGACGACCCCAAACGAATACAGGCCATCATCGAAAAAGAACGCATGGTGGAATTTCTTCACGAAAACAGACGCTACTATGACGTGCGCAGGTGGGAAACCTATGAAGACGAGGAAAACATCCCCGTCACCGGCATGAACATGGACGCTAACCGTACAGGATTCTATACAAGGGTAATACCCAACACTTCCCGTATCGGCAGCCGTGTGGTGCACAGACGGTTGATGTTCCTGCCCATCCCCAAAAATGAACTGAGACGTTTGCCGTCTTTCGATCAGAACCCGGGTTGGGATAATTAAAAAATAGAAAGGTTAAATCAAGAAAAGTAAAAAATATGAAGAACATAATCAAATTTTGCATAACGGCGGTTTTCCTGTGCGGGATGAGCGCCTGCAACGACGACGCTGTTTTTGAAAAGGAACAGTACAAAAAAGTAGTAGCTCTGGTAAGCAACGAGGACTACAATGTGTTCCCCGTGGTGCATAACCTGACGGGAGAAGAAACGGAAGGCTACATAACCGCCTCTCTCGGAGGATCGAATCCTTCCACAATGGAGGTTACGCTCTCTTTAGTGCAGGACAACAGTCTGGTAGACGTCTATAACATCGGTAACTTCGACGTGTCTAAAGAAAAATATGCCCAAGTTCTCCCTTCCGACCGGTTCCGTATCGAATCCTACCAGCTGGTTATTCCCGCAGGTCAGAGATCCGGACGCCTGTCTGTCTGGATTCAACCGGAAGGCCTGTCGCCCGACACCGTCTATTTTATCCCCCTGAGAGTAAATACCTTTGTGGGATACGAAATCAATCCGGACAAAGCCGATGTGCTGTACAAAGTGTTTTACAAAAATTATTACGCTTCTACGGCCACCGCCACCACCTATACCATGCTGGCGAAGTACAGCAAAAACAGAGAGGCTTTCGTGGACATTCCGGGTCTGGTGACGGTGCATCCGCTCACCCGCAATAAAATCCGGCTGTTTGCCGGAGATATCTCTTTCAGCGCCGATGCACAGAAAATCGACGATTCGGCGATCACAGCGGAAGTACAGGACGACAATAGCGTGAAGATTTCCTCCTACAAGAATCTGGATGTAGTACAGTTAGACGGCGACCCCGATTTTCCCAATACCTACTCTTTCTATAACGACGGATTCAAGATTTTCAAACAGTTCCTGCTGCATTACCGGTATACCGTCGGACTGAACACCTACGAATGGAAGCAGGAATTGAGGATGGAACTCTCGCCGGAAGAACTGCTGGAGTATAATAACACCCATAAAAATTAAAACACATGAAAAAGAATATCTCAATAACAAAAGGAATATGCGCACTTGCACTGGCAGGTTGCCTTGCAGGATGCGAGAATGCCGGCGAACAGTCCCTGTATTCATTCGGTGCGGCATTTTATATCAACAAGGCTACCCTGTCGATGTACAAAGGCGAACAGATACAGTTGCAGGTAAGCCCCCGGCAAAACAGTTCGCTGGTATCGTGGTTAAGTAACAACGAGAACGTAGTTACCGTTGCAGGAGGGGTAGTAGAAGCCGTCGATGTGGGATCCACCGACATTATTGCAACGTGTGGGGACGAGCGAAGAACGATTCCCGTTACCGTTACCGTACCGGGCGTGGACGAAGTGACGGCGCGCGGCGGCGAAGGGCGGCTGACGCTGGACGTCCACATCGGCAACGACCGGATCAAAACCGTGAAAGTGATCAACGACACCACCGGCGTGGAAACCACCATAGATATAGCCGGCGCCACGGGAGTGTTTCATGTGCCTTTTACCGGCTTGCCGGAAGACGATTACTCCTTTACCGTGTACGGCATTGACATGTTTGATCATCCGTCGGCTGAGGTAAAAGTCGTGTGCAGGGTGGTGGGCGACGCCTACAAAGCAGGACTGGCCAACCGGACTTTCAAGGCGGCCACCCTGTGGGGCAACTGTTGCGGCATAGGATGGAGTAACGCCGTGGGCGACTTCATCGACCTGTACTATACCAACGAGCAGGGAGAAGCAACCGTTAAACGGGTGGTAGCGGGAGCCAACTACGCTATCTCCGGTTTTAAAAAAGGCTCCGCCCTTTCCTACCGCACTGTCTTCCTGCCGAGCGAAGCCGCTTTGGACACTTTCTACATGCCTGTCGAGAATGTGGCGGTAACGGATAAAAGCTATACGGTTACCTCTTCCGTGCCCTGCGAGATTTTTGCCCGCGATTTCGACTATGGCGGGGAAGGCGTCGGCTTCCACGATACGGGCACCTCCAACACGGCGCGCTCGTACAGGACAGATCTGGGCGATAACGGAAGCGAGGCCGTAAGACTGGACGACGCCACTCACCTCAACATCGGAAGCTACGGCGCGGGCGACTGGTATGCCTATACTGTGGATGTGCAGGACGAAGGCGATTACGAAGTAGACGTGCTGTATGGAACAACCGGTACCGCAGGCGTTTACAGCATTGAAATCGAGCAGGAGAAATCAACCGATATTCCGCTTAACAAGTCTACCGGCGGCTGGCAAAACTATCAATGGTGCAACGCCTTTCTGAACATTGATAATCCGCCCGTGTTTCACCTGACTCCGGGCAGACACAGGATCAAAGTTGTTCTTGTTGCTACCGGCATCAATTTCAAAAGCTTCAAACTTACCTGGAAAGCGCCTGTTCCGTAGTCAGAGGATATTGCGGTTAAAACATCTCCTGCACGGAAAACCGCAGAGAAAATGAAACCGGTTCCGCATACGTGAGTAGCTGTGGCTACATACGTATGCGGAACAATTTTCGCACGTGTGCGGATAAATTTTCACACAGTGTTTTTAAATTTTCACACAGTGTTTTCAAATTTTCACACAGTGTTTTCAAATTTTCGCACAGTGTTTTTAAATTTTCGCACGTGTGTTTTTAAATTAAAGATAATGATTGTTTTTCACAGCGCCTCAAAAAAAGATTCGCCTGATTTTTGGGTTCATTCTTTTATTGAGGCGCTATGGGTCAATGGACTGTTCCAAACGTGTTTTGTTTCCCACTTTCTGCCCATCCCTCTTAAAAGTCCTTTCAGGACGTTCCGCATTCTCCAAAGCGCTTTTAGACGCACGCCATGCGTCTCTACATTCACGCTTTCAGGCGCACGCCGTGCGCCTCTACATTCGTGCCTTCGCGCCTTCGCGCCTTCGCGCCATAGTGGAGGTCGGAAGAATTGTTTTTCACAGCGCCTCAAAAAAAAGATTTTGTCCACATTTGGAGTTTTTGAAATATTTATCTACTTTTGCATTCGGAAATTTTTGTCGGAACAAGGGAAAGTATTAAGCCTGCGATTCGTTGTTTCGTTAAGATGATCCGGTATCCATCGGTACGATATTTGGGGCTGTTTGGTTTTGACAGCAAGGTAAATGGGTATTGTAAGC
>JAIRLS010000297.1 GCA_031259205.1 Bacteroidales bacterium
AAAGAGACGCCGTTTTCCTACAGTAAAGACCCCGGCATAATGGAACGTTACTGGCAGCAGTGTATCGACGCGTTCAAGGATTACGAAGTCGTATGGACGGTAGGTTATCGCGGCAAGCATGACCGTCCGTTCTGGGAGGACGAGCCGGAACTGAAAACGCCGGAAGAACGTGGCGCAGTGATAACCAAAGCTATTGCCAAACAGGTGGAAATGATTCGCCGCAAACATCCCGACGCCGATATTATCGCCAACATGTGGATGGAAGGTTCCGACCTTTATCTGAAGGGTTTACTCAAACTGCCCGAAGGAGTAACGCTTGTATGGGCGGACAATGGAGCCGGTTATATTACCGACAAGCCGCAGATGCATCCGCACAACACGGTAACGGCATCCGACGAAGAAGGGCGCGTGCGGAAAGGAAACGGCATTTACTACCATACGGCGATGCTGAACGGCCGCGCCAATCAGTTGAGCGAAATGGTTCCGCCCTCACGGATTTATCACGAAGTATTGCGATTTGTAAAGGCGGGCGCTACCATGTTTTTCTTAGATAATGTGAGCGACATCCGGCCTGTCCCAATGACAACGGATTGCGCGATGAGGCTGACATGGGACGTTACGCCTTACCTGAACAAAAGCGATGAAGAAAATCAGGCGAATTTCCTGAACGACTGGAGCCGCCGGCAATTCGGGGCAAAAATAGCAGGCAAGGTAGCTGCAAACTATGCCGAATATTTCCGCATCCCCTATATCTTCGAACAGGAAAGCGACCATCGTTTAATCCGTCGAATCTATCAGGTGATAAACACAGCCATACAGCCGGTAGCGGAAAGCCGTCCGCTTGACGAAAAAGCGCAGCAAACCGTTCGGGAACAGTTGAAATTCGCTGTCGACAGTCGCGTCTATGTGGACAAACTGTCGAACAGGGCGGCAGCGCTGAAGTCCCAAATACCAGCCGGGAGGAATAGCTTTTACCAAAGTCATGTCCTGACACAGTTATTGATTCATCAGCAGGCGCTCATAGCACTGGATTACGGTTGCCGGTCGGCGCTGGCTTATCAGGCAGACAACAGGTCGCAGGCGATTTCTTTTTCGGAGAAAGCAATGCAGGCTTGCAAGGACATGTTTGCCGGCCGTCAAAAAGCCGAATATGGAAAATGGGCTGCATGGTATCGTGGCGACAGTTTTGTCGGATACGTTCATGTTTACGATGGAATCCGAACTCTGAACGCCCGTTTGAAAAACGAGCCGCCCCCGCCTGTTCGAAGAGGCCGCGGATACGGTGAAATAGAAAAATACCAAGAGGCATTCAAGGCTAATTTTCCCTTGCTGTATCCGGGAAAATAATGCGTAGATGTATTCTCAACCGGGTTTAGAATTGATATTTTCCGGTTTTGGAAAGAACCCTATCCATACCGGGCAGGTGTGTCAGAAGCCTGAAATCATCGTCACCAGCGAGGACGTAGTCCGAAGCAATCCATTGATTTACCGGCATTTCGGATGGCTTCGTCGCTACGCTCCTCGCGATGACGAATATGGCGCAGGTTCGCTGATGAAGGGGAGGAATTTTTCGTTATTTCCTTTTTCAGATTTTGGGTGAAAAAACAGTATCTTTGTAGACATAACTCAACAGAAAAAATACGAATGACATGAATGAAAAAAAAATGAACCGGCGGAGTTTTATCTCAACCGGCGTAGCGGCAGTAGGGGCTTTCACGGTGATACCATCCCATGTATTTGCCGCAGGGAAACACGGACAGGTTGCACCGAGTGACCGGATTCGTCTGGTACATATCGGTTGCGGATCCCAGGGTTTTGCTGAACTGGGAACATTGCTGAAAGCGCCGGCTATCGACATCGTGGGCGTGGCCGACCCGAATCGCGAAAGTTACAACTACGTCCACTGGAGCGAATACGGCTTGCGCAACGATTTGCGCAAACTGATGGACGAGCCGGCATGGAAAGAAGGCATCAAAGGTATTCCCGGAGGACGCAACATCATGAAGGAGGTGATAGAGACCTGCTATCGCAAGAACCGTCCCGGATATAAAGGTACGGTGGCCGCCGCCGCCGATTACCGCGAACTGCTGGATACACTGAAGGACGTGGACGCCGTCAAAATCATGTCGCCCGACCATCACCATGCTTTCCAGGCTATCGACTGCCTGAAAAGAGGCAAGCATGTCATTATGCACAAGCCGCTGGGTAACAAAATGGCCGAGGCGATGAAAGTGGTCGATACAGCCAAGGCTTCCCCTCTTTCGACATACATGCTGGCATACAATGCCGTGAACGACGGGAAACACGTCGATCAGATCAAGAAATGGATAGAGGCGGGGGCGATAGGCCGGCTCCGGGAAATCCACAACTGGAGCAATCGACCGGTATGGCCGCAATATCCGGTAATTCCCGCTACAAAAGAACCCATCCCCGAAGGATTGGACTGGGATATCTGGCTGGGACCTGCCGAGATGCGCGACTACCATTTCGAATATACGCACTGCTGCTTTCGCGGCTGGTACGAATTTGGCGCCGGAGCAATTGCCGACATGGGCTATTACAGCCTTTGGCCGATCTTCCGCGCCCTGAACATGGACTCGGCCGTTTCGGCGAGTACGCGCTTTTCGCGAGTCGTCGAATTGAAAAACGGGGTGCCGTCTACTGTCGTGAATGACTATTCCTACCCGATGGCAGCCGCATACCGGTTTGAGGTACCACGCAAGGACGGATCGGACAACATCATCCTGCAATGGCACGACGGCGGTATGAAACCCCAGCGTCCGGAAGGATACGAAGATGACGACCTGCCTATTGAAGGTATGATGTTCGTGGGAGACAAGGGGGTCATTGTCGGCAACTTTTACGGCGCTAACGCCCGGCTGCTGGGAGAACATGCCTCGCAATTTGCACACATAAAAGGCGAGCCTTTGGGAGAAAACCCCGGCGACGCTTTGCCGGACGGCACCGCCCGCTGGTTACAGACATGGATCGACGGATGCCGCGGCAAAGGCAAAAGCCCGGCCTCGTTTGAGAATGCCCGGGAAGTGAACGAAACTTTCAACCTGGGTTCCGTATCGCTGATGCGTAACGGTAAAAAACTGATGTATGATCCCCGGACGCGTACCGTCACTAACGATGAAGAGGCAAACAGACTCCTTTCACGCAAAGTGCG
Organism: Bacteroidales bacterium; assembly: GCA_031259205.1. Classification (GTDB taxonomy): domain Bacteria; phylum Bacteroidota; class Bacteroidia; order Bacteroidales; family UBA4181; genus JAIRLS01. The sequence goes on from JAIRLS010000297.1 coordinate 3,173, forward strand.
CAAAGGCTGGGAAATATAAACACACATTCAAAACCGATACAATATGACAACAAGACGTAAATTTTTTCACAATCTGGCTTTGGGGACGGCTGCAATGGCTGCCGCTCCTGCCGGCACACTGGCCGCTATGACGGCAGCGGCATCGCCGCTCGTAAACAGGGACGTTTTCAAGCCCCTGCGCATCTCCATGCTCTCCTATTCGTTTCACGGACTGTTAGGCGCGGGGATGATGGACATCTTCCACTTCTTCGAGACCTGCAAATACCGGTACGGACTGAATGCAGCCGATTTGTGGAACGGAATGATTACTTCGACTGATGATGATTTTATCAACAAAGTACACATCGCCCTCGAAGACCGCCAACTGGTTGTCCCGAACATTGCGGTGGACGGCACGACCATCCTGCAGGTCGATGGCGAAGATCCTGCCCAACATCGTGCCATGCAAGACCGCTACATGCAGATTGCCCGTCGCTGGGGCGTGGGGTTTGTACGGTTCGATGCCGGACCGCGCATGTTGAACGGACGGAAGGATATTGACGGATGGACGGACGGGGAATTTGATTTACTCGTAACCCGTTACCGGGAACTGGCACAGTTTGCCTACGATAACGGATTCCGCGTCGGCGCCGAAGTACACTGGGGGCCCGAACGCTGCTGGGTGCACATGGAGCGACTGATCAAAGCCGTCGCGCATCCCGGGTTTGCCATCTGCATGCACTTCGGAGGATGGTACGGCACACCCGAAGAACAACTGGCTTCCGAAAAAGCCGCCGCGCCATACGTAGCTCATACGCACATCCCATGGCGTGTCTGCGAAGACCCGAATCTGCACGCGAGATTAGCCGTCCTGCGCGATGTCGGCTACACAGGCTATTACAGCGTGGAACATCACTCCGGGAAAAACGAGTACAATATGGTGGAAGCGCAACTCGGCAAAGTAAAAGCCGTCCTGACAAACTGGAACAGAGGAGAAGACGGAAATATAAACAAATAATTTTTTGAGCGGGAGGCTGCCGACATAACCTCCTGCTCATGGATATGAGGGCGACTCAATAGTCGACGGATAATTCATTTGAGGCGAAAACAAGAGAGTAAAAAAACATTATAAAACAACATATCATGAGAAAAATTTATAGCAATTGCTGTTTATGGCTATATTTAGCCGCTTTTATG
>JAIRLS010000354.1 GCA_031259205.1 Bacteroidales bacterium
GCCAACTCGGCCGATACCGGCTCTCCGGAATTACCCGACCGGCAGGACGGGAAAAACATTGCTGCCACAAACGGCAGGATGTAAAAGAAAGTTCTCGTTATTGAACGATGAACGGCGAGTGCCGGAAATGGTGTATCCAGCTTCTGTAATGTGCTTTTTGACATAACTTTATGATTTTTAATGTGATTACTGCTTTATGCGGATAGAAGTCGTACCGCTTTGCGCCAAAGTTGTACAACTTTACTCCGAAGTTGCGCAACTTTACTCTAAAGTTGCACGACTTTTTACCGAAAACGGATGCCTTTCCGTTAAAAATACCTCTGTTTTTCGGAAATACCAGTTGCATGTCTGTTACCGGTCGTGGCTGTTTTACGATTTGTATCGTCATTTTTTCTGTTTTATCCTGAAAATATCGGGTTCTAAAATCAAACGTCGCAAAATTACATAAAAAATGTGAGTTTTCCAAGCGCATAAAATGAAAAAAAGTTTTTACAGAGAAAAATTAAATGAAAATTCCGTGATTTCCAAGCGCATGCAATGAAAAAAAAGTTTTTTACAAAGGAAAAGATACGACTTTTTTGAGGAAATTTATATGGGGTTTGCACACCCTACCCGCAGGGACGACACTTGGGGCTGTCTCAAAAGCCTGACAGGCCTATATTGTTTATAACTTTTTTATAAAAATATGGTTCATTCTTTTTTTGAGGCGCTATGGGTCAGTGGACTGTTCCATCCGTATTTTATTTCCCGCTTTCTGCCCATCCCTCTTAAAAGTCCCCACAGGACTTGATTTTCCTTTCCGCCGGTCGCTGACCGGCGGAAAGGAAGCCTCCCGCAGCAGTGCGGCTGTCTGAAAGGCAGGACAAGTACTGCCTTTGACTGCGTCGATTTTCAATTCAGACAGAAGAAGCTATGGAGAGGCTTCCGCAGGTCATTGACCTGTGGTTATGAAAGTTACGTCCTTTCAGGACGTTCCGCATTCTCCAAAACGGATGCGCATTCAGACGCACGCCGTGCGTCTCTACCTTCGTGCCTTCGTACCTTCGTAGAGGTCAGAAGAATTGTTTTTCATAGCACCTCAAAAAAAGAATTAACCCAAAAATCTTATTTTGTAGCAACTAAATATTTAAATTTATATTACATAAAACTTTGCTAACAAGTATATTATACTTAATTTTTGTAGCAACTAATAAATCGGGAGTGTGTTTTCCTGAAAATAGGTGCATAACGAGATAAAACAGGTAAAAAACGAAAACACAATTTAAATTTTTTATCTATATTATTGAATATGAGTATTATAAAAAGAATTATTCCTTTCGCGGAACAGATTTCAAAAAAATTATGTATATTTGCATTAATTTTAATTAAATATGAATAATATGGATGTAAATGAAACAATTTGTCATTGTATGGGCGTCACTTGCGGCGAAATCATAGAAGCCATCAAAGCCGGCGGTTTGAAAACAGTAGAAGAGGTCGGCGAAGCGACTGCCGCCGGAACAGGTTGTGGCGGATGCCAGTCCGTAATACAGGAAATATTGGATGAATTAAAATAATTCTCATGTACGACTTTATCGAAGGCCGTTTGATAGAATTGGATCCTATATCGGCTACCATACAAACAGGGGGTATCGGATATATGGTCAATATCTCGCTGAATACTTATACCTCTCTGCAAACTTTTCCGGGAAGCGAAAAATTGTGCAGGATATATCTTCATCATGTCATACGTGAAGACGCTCAATTGTTTTACGGATTTTTCGAAAAGAAAGAACGTTTGCTTTTCCGTTTGCTGATTACGGTGTCAGGGGTGGGCGCAGGTACGGCGCGAATGATTCTTTCCTCGCTGTCGGCGGAAGAATTGCAGAAAGCCATCGCCGACGGCAACGCTAATGTCTTGAAAAACGTAAAAGGAATAGGCCTGAAAACGGCGCAACGAATCATTGTCGATCTGAAAGATAAAATCGGCATTGCCCACATGACCGGCGATCATTTCCTGCAAATCGCCGGTTCTTCAAAAGAAGAAGCTTCATCCGCGCTGGTGAATCTGGGTTTTACGAAAACTTCCGTAGAAAAAGTGCTGGACAAAATCGTTGCCGCGCGCCCTTCCATAACAGTCGAAGAATTGATCAAGGAGGCCCTGAAAGCAGGGATATGACGGGAGCGTATTTTTATCGTTGCCATATTTTCTCAATATGAATATAAAAAAAAGATACAAACGGCTTTTCCTGCCGTTTGTTATTTTATCCCTTTGCCGGCAGATGGCTCTGCCGGCCGGTTTCCAACCGCCGGAAGCGTATCTGCCCGTACCCGAATGGTATCATGACTATGATGTGAAGTATTACAAGATTGATATTGAAGCGAACAACACCTCGACCGAAGTGAAAGGGAATGCCGAAATACTGGCCGAAGTCGAAAAGTCGGGGCTGGAACGGTTTACGGTAGAACTGAAAAGGAATATACAGGTCGATTCCGTATATTTAGACGGAAAACCTGTTGCTTTCAAGAGGGAAAACGATTATTTACACGCCTTATATCCCCTGCATAAAGGAGAAACGTACCGGATAAAAATTTGCTATGCCGCCCGCCCGGCGCCAAACGATAGATTTTTCAACGGAATTTCGCATGGAGAAGACGTCTGGAAAGTGCCGGTTACCTGGTCGCTTTCCGAACCCGACAACGCCAAAGACTGGTTTCCATGCAAGCAATATTTGCCCGACAAGGCCGACTCCGCCCATATCTTTATCACGGTACCGGAACATTTGAAAGCAGGAGCGCCGGGAATCCTCACCTGCGTAAGGAAAATGCCCGGAAATAAACTGCGCTACGAATGGAAGACAAATTATCCTATAGCCTATTATCTGATTTCCTTTGCCGTATCGGACTATCAGGAATACATCACTTATGCGTATCCCAAGGGAACGTCACAACCTGTTAAAATACAGAACTATATCTACAACAAAACCGGATACCTTGATGCGAACAAAGCCATCATCGACATGACCGGCACACTCGTCGAGTTATTTTCCGACCTGTATCTCAGCTATCCCTTTGCGAAAGAAAAATACGGACACTGCGTAGCGCCGATGGGCGGCGGAATGGAGCATCAAACCATGACTACGCTGTCCGAATTTGATACGTTGCTGGTGGCACATGAACTGGCGCATCAATGGTTCGGAGATTTGGTTACTTGCGCCTCTTTTCAGGATATATGGATTAACGAGGGGTTTGCCAGCTATAGCGAATATCTGGCATTAGAACATCTTCATTCAAAGGCGGCGGCTGTCCGGTGGATGCGACAGGCGCATGACAGGGCGTCCGGGATGGGATCCGGTTCGGTATTTGTGCCGAAAGAATCGGCCGGCGACAAATGGCGTATTTTCAACATGAATCTCACTTACAAAAAAGGGGCAGCATTGGTGCATCAAATCCGTCGCATTATCAACGACGACCGTAGATTTTTTGCCGTCCTGAACGGTTTTCTCGATAAATACGCTTTCTCTACGGCAACGGCCATGGATTTCAAACATTTTGCAGAAGAACAGACCGGTATCAACTTCAACGATTTTTTTCAACAATGGTATTTCGGCGAAGGATTTCCGGTTTTTGACATTTCCGCAAAAACCGGCAACGGACAACTCGAACTGTTAGTGGAACACACCGGATCTTCTCCTGTAACTCCATTGTTTACAGTCGATTTGGAGTGTATGCTGCACAGTGCGAATGGCATTGACACGCTGGTAAAACTACCCATTCGCACCTGTCGAGATAAGTTTGTACTGCCGATAGACCAAGTAAACAATATTACCGTCGATCCGGATTTTCATCTGTTGAAAAAATTGCGCAGTATGGACTTCGTAAAAGACTTTCCGACAGACGACCGTTATGTGCACTGCCACACACACCTCCAACCAAAAGAGAACCTGACTGTTGCATTTGCAGATACGTCTTTCCGCAAATGCAGGCTTTACTTGACGGATTCACAGGGCAACACGGTACTGCCCGAAACAGCGGCACACGAAACGACGGTAACCCTGCCTGCCAAAAACCTGCCTGCCGGAGTATATCTGCTTTACGTTATGAGCGGGGAAAGCCGCTACGTGCGGAAAATCGTCAAAAAAAACGGTACGGCGCTGTCCAGTCAAAAATTAGTTTTGAAGTAATGAGGCAAACCTCATTTTCACTTGATTTAAATAACATCTAAAATTCGCAATTAAAGGCACGAAGGCACGAAGGCACGAAGGCGCGAAGGCGCGAAGGCGCGAAGGCGCGAAGGCGCGAAGGCGCGAAGGCGCGAAGGCGCGAAGGCACGAAGGCACGAAGGCACGAAGGCACGAAGGCACGAAGGCACGAAGGCGCGAAGGCACGAAGGCGCGAAGGCGCAACGTCCCGTTAGGGACGGAATATCGGTAGAAGACGGAATATCGGTAGGTTGATGTAGGGGCGGGGCTTGCCCCCGCCCACCCAGAAGACGAAATATCGGTAGAACGCGAATGCGCAACGTCCCGTTAGGGACGAAATCTCGGTAGAAGACGAAATATCGGTAGAAGACGGAATATCGGTAGAACGCGGAATATCGGTAGGTTG
>JAIRLS010000018.1 GCA_031259205.1 Bacteroidales bacterium
CCCCTGGACGTTTGAAATCAAAGAATTTCTTCGTGCCGGAGAAAACAGGATTGAAGTGGAAGTGTATAACACGCTCGGAAATCATTATCTTACCATCCCGACACGGTACCCCGGCAGTACCGAATCCGGCCTGACAGGTCCCGTCAAGGTGATTTTGACCGAAAAAACGCCGTCTTCGGAATCGACCGCAGTCGCAGAAAAGCGCTTCGGATTCTCCGGACTGCCATTTTGTCGGTAAAAGCGAGAAAATTTTCGCTCCGAGCGAGGATTGAGGCTCTCCGAGCGAGGATTTTCTCGCTCCGAGCGAGGATTTTTTCGCTCAGAGTGAGAATTGAGGTTCTCAGAGTGAGAATTGAGGCTCTCAGAGTGAGAATTGAGGTTCTCCGAGTGAGAATTGAGGCTCTCCGAGCGAGGATTGAGATTCTCCGAGCGAGGATTGAGGTTAAACGATTACATTCATAGACGGGGTAACTATGGCGGAGTTACCCCGTAATTTTTGTAGCAACCAATACATCATGAGTGAATCTTCCTGAAAACATGCGCATAACGGGATAAAACAAAAAATCCCATCTATCTTGTTGAACATAAACTATCTTCAAAAGTAAAGTCCGGTAAAAGTTGAGAAAATTGAAATAGCTAAACATCAATAGGTTGCCTCTACTTTTTTTTCGACAGATGCTTGCCGTGTCAGCGCCCGGACAGTTGCCGGTGTATCCGGATGATTTGAGGAATCAGCAGATGCCGGTCGTCGTTGCGGATAATGAAATCCGCCAGTTCCATTTTTTTTTCTTCCGCCCATTGATGACTCATACGCGCTTTCACAAACTCGGCACGGGTGGCGTCGCGTCGGCAAACTCGTTCCATGCGTATGTCTTCCGGAGCGGTTACCAATATCATTTTGTCAAACCGTGACGACAGGCCGCTTTCAAACAGGATGGCCGCCTCCTCCACCACATAAGGCGCAGACTGCCGACAACACCAGTCTTCAAAGTCGCGTGCTACAGCGGGGTGTACCCAACCGTTCACCATCCGCAACCGCTTTTTGTCGTTGAAGATAAGCGCCGACAGCAGACTCCGGTTCAGCGTTCCTTCCCGGTAGAGGTCTGTCCCGAAATGCTCTTGCAACAATGTTTTCAGTTGCCGGTCGGTATTCATCAGTTCTTTAGCGCGGTTGTCGGCATAATACACCGGTATTCCCAGTATTTCAAAGACCCCGCATACGGTGGTCTTGCCGCTCCCTATTCCTCCGGTGACGCCTATTTTGAGCATTATTTTTCCACAATGAAATCGACATTTTTAGGATGAAACCGGATATCCTGCACAAATGAGGGAGATTTTGAGACCACCACCCTGGCTTTGGCTTCTTTCGACCGGATCACCGTTTCGTAATCAACCGTCGCGCGGAACATCCCGTCGTGCAATTTGTCGAACCGGCTAACAGGCACCATGCAATTGACGGTTATATTTCCGGGAAAGGTCTTCATCACATATCCTTCCGGAAGATTAACGGCCTCTATCTCCACAGTGACGGATGTTTCCGTCATCCGTTCCACCGGCAGGGCAATGCCGACTTCTTTCACATTGTAACTGATTTTTTCCACCGGCTGTAATGCAATGCGGGTTACCAGACTGTCTTTAAGTCCTTTAAATATTTTATTAACGGAATATACAAAGCGGAGAGTGTCGACCAGAGTTCGAGGGCCTGAAACGGTAATCTTTTCAGGTTTGACTTGCACGTCGCCCAGCGCGGAAAATTCTTTTTCGCACTGGAACTGCGCCCGGATTTTTACCGGAACGACTTTTTTAACCATCGTGCCGAACACGAATCGTAGCGTGTCCGGCCAGATGCGCAACAAGTTGATGTCAGTGCCAAGTTGTTCCGATACGTGTTTCATGACGGTGGAAGAAGGAGTGTAATATTCGTCGTTTTTTCCGTGCTTGAACGAGTGGTAGTCGGCGTTGATAACGATAGAGCGGAAAATAAGGCCTATGCGATATTTCAGCAAGGTGAAACCCTGTGCTTCTACTGTGAAAACGAGGCTATTGTCGGGAGCCTTCACTAAAATTTTGTCCGGCGACAAATTCACAAATTGAGCGCTGAACTTCAAGTCTGTGGTATAGGTCTTGTTCAGTGCGTTCAGATACCAAATCACAATGGCTATCAATAAAAAAATAAGATAAATCAACAATTCGCGCTTGATATTATTTTTTCTACCAAAAACGGACATTAAAAAACGGATCATATATCACCGGTATAAGTAATTCTTCCGGCAAAGATAATCTGTTTTTTTATGATTGTCAAATTGATCGGAATGTTTTTTGGGCTGTGTGAATAACCTGTAAAATGGCCTACGCTGTCTTTGCCTGCATACGGTTATGCAACGCTCGTGCCTGTTGTCTTTCCGTGTTTCGGCGCGCTCCTGCTCCAAGTCCCTGCGCGACGTCGTTGTGTTACTTCTGCGACTTCGTGGTTTTTTTAACCACAAAGGGCACGACGTTTCACGAAGTTTTTTTGTCTTCATCTGTGCGAATCCGTGCCATCTGTGGACAGTTTTCTCCGCCGTCAGGCCTTTGTGTTACTTCTGCGACTTCGTGGTTAAAAAAAGTGCCGCAGGGGGCAGCGAATGTGCCGGGTAAATCTTTTTCTATTTCATCTTTAAAAGACGTTTTAATTCTTCGATTTCTTTGTCCTTTTTCTCAATCGCTTTCCCTTGTTTTTCGATAGTTTTCGCGTATTTTGTTTCCGATTCTCCAAGTACTTTTGCGGAGGCGATTTGACGGAGAGTAGTGTCTTAAATTATCAAAATCGATTGTTTAAGACACTACTTTTTCCCCCACACTTTTTCCATATCCTCCAGAGATTTGCCTTTTGTTTCGGGGACGAATTTCCAGACGAACAATGCCGAAAGCACCGCCATCAGCCCGTAAAAAGCGTAAGTTAAGCCGCCGCTAAATTCCATCATGGGCGGATAGGTGGATGAGATGAGATAGTTGGCAAACCATTGTGCGGCTACGGCAATAGCCACAGCCTGTCCGCGAATTTTGTTGGGGAATATCTCGGAGATCAGCACCCAGCAGATAGGCCCCCACGACATCATAAACGAAGCGGTGTAAATGATGATAAACACCAGCGTACTGACGCCGATAATATTACCGAACGCCAATCCCGCTATGGCAAACATACCCGCTGCCATGCCGATGGAACCGGTCATCAGCAAGGGTCTGCGTCCCCATTTGTCCACCGTCACGATGGCTACTACCGTGAAAACGACGTTCACCAGTCCCATGATGATGGTTTGCATCATCGAGGCGTCTTTGGCGGCGCCCATGCTCTCGAAGATACGCGGGGCATAGTACAGGGCAACATTGATGCCCACAAACTGCTGAAACACCGACAGCAGAATGCCCGTTACAATCACCGCTACGCCGTAGGACAACAGTTTTGCCGAAGATTTTTGCACGGAATTTTGTATCTCCTCCATGATGCGGGCTGCTTTGTCTTTTCCGTTGATTTTGACCAATACCTGCAATGCTTTTTCCGGTTTTGAAGTTAATGCCAAATAGCGTGGCGTTTCGGGTACCAGAAACAGCAGGATGCCGAACAGCGTCGCCGGAATAGCTTCCGAAGCAAACATGTAACGCCATCCTGCGGCATTGATCCATTCGACGGATTGTCCGCGGGCAATACCCCAGTTCACAAAATAGACCACCAGCATACCGAAAATAATGGCAAACTGATTGCACGACACCAAACGTCCCCGTATTTCGGCAGGGGCGATCTCGCCGATGTACATCGGACAGACAGCCGACGCCATCCCGACGCCTATCCCGCCCAGTATGCGGTAAAAGTTGAAAGTAATCAACAGGGGTATGGATGCTTCGCCTCCAGTGAAAAAAAACGTTTCGGGAAAGGCAGAACCTAAAGCGGATACAAAAAACAAAAGGGCTGCCGCCAAAAGAGATTTTTTACGTCCCAAGCGTGAAGAAAAAAAGCCGGACAACACCCCTCCCACGATACATCCGATCAATGCGCTTGATACGGTTGCCCCATGAATAAAAGTACTCAAGCCCAAAGGCTTAATCAGAAAGGCCTGTATGGATTTCTCGGCGCCGGAAATCACCGCCGTGTCATAGCCGAACAACAAGCCGCCGATAGTGGCCACTAATGTGATACCGAAAACATAACTTTTATTGTACATAAAAACTAAAAAACAACACTGCTTTTTTCAGCACTTTTAACTTTTAACTTTTAACTCTCTCAGATGTTCATGTTCACAATGGCTTCGTACAGTTCCTGTTTGCCGCTGATTTGCCTGGGTTCGCCCAGCCGGTGGGCAATGTTTCGCAAATCTTCCAGCGTCAGTTGACCGTCTTCAAACGTTTTGCCGTCGCCGCTGTCGAAAGAGGCATAGCGTTCTCGGCGCAGTTTCCTGTAGTCCGATTTTTCGAGGATGTCGGCGGCAATCAGCAAGCCGCGAGCAAAGGCGTCCATACCTGCGATATGCGCAATGAACAGGTCGTCTCTATCGGTAGAGTTGCGACGGATTTTCGCATCAAAGTTGATACCGCCGTTACCCAAGCCGCCTGTGGGAAGAATAGCCAGCCATGCCTGAGCCAGTTCGTAATAGTCGATGGGAAACTGATCGGTATCCCAACCGTTCTGATAATCGCCTCGGTTAGCGTCGATGCTGCCCAGCAAACCCGCGTCGGCAGCAGTCTGCAATTCATGTTCGAAGGTGTGGCCGGCAAGCGTAGCATGATTCACTTCGATGTTCACTTTGAAATCCTTGTCCAACCCGTAATGGCGGAGAAACCCGATTACCGTTTCCGTATCGAAATCATACTGGTGTTTGGTCGGTTCCATCGGTTTAGGTTCAATGAGGAAGGTGCCTTTAAAGCCGTTTTTGCGTCCGTAGTCGCGTGCGAGGGTCAGCAGTTGCGCCAAATGATCCTTTTCTCGTTTCATCTGGGTATTCAGCAGGCTCATGTATCCTTCGCGACCGCCCCAGAACACATAGTTGGATCCCCCCAGAGCAATGGTGGCGTCGATGGCGTTTTTTATCTGCGTAGCGGCGCAGGCCACCACGTGGAAATCGGGGTTGGTAGCCGCTCCGTTCATGTAGCGTTCGTGGCTGAACACGTTAGCGGTGCCCCAAAGCAGCTTTATGCCCGAAGCAGCTTGCTTCTCTTTGGCATATTCCACGAGGGTTTGCAAATTTTTCTCGTATTCCGCCCAACTGTTGCCGGCGCTCACCAGATCGACATCGTGGAAGCAATAAAAATTAATGCCTGTTTTGGTCATGAACTCAAATGCCGCATCCATCTTGTATTTTGCACGGGTAACAGCGTCATCGCCGATGTTCCACGGATGATGAATTGTAGCGCCGCCAAAAGGATCTGTTCCGTCGGCACACAGGGTATGCCAGTATGCCATCGCAAATCGTGTCCAGTCTTTCAACGGCTTGCCCAGCACTACTCTGTCCTCGTCGTACCAGCGGAACGCCAACGGATTTCTGCTGTCCTTGCCTTCATACTTAATTTTTCCTATTCCCGGAAAAAATTCTTTACTTCCCAATATTATATTCCTACTCATAGATTTATTATCTTTTTCAATTTTCAATTTTCAATTTTTGCGTTACTTTTCCGGTAGCTGCCCATTCCGCACCACGCAGGAAAGTAACGATGAAGCTGGTGCATCCTTCTACGGCGGGATGCGTTGTTTCACTGCCCACATGTCCGAGCATGGTGTGGAAAATGCGTCCTTTGCCCCATGCGACGGTTAGCAGCAGCGGTTCGTCGCGTCCGGTACCGCCGGTGGATTTGTCGGAGTATGCAGTTGCCAGCACGGTCATGTTGAGGGCAGGACCGCGCATTTTGTCGTACAGTTCGTCCTGACAGTGCGTCCATGTATCGGGCAGTCCTTTCATTATGGGATGTTTTTTATTGCGGACAGCGATCAGGTAGCGGTGTTTCTTACCGTGACTGCCGCCGGGGCCGGGCGAGTTGTCCCGTATTTCCTTTCCGTCGCGGTAATATACGTAGGGGCCGTCGGTTTCGTTACGTCCTTCCCAGCCACCCAGTCCGATAATTTCGTTATACTCCTTCCACTGCCGGAAAGCGTTGTCGGCAGCATGGTACACGACTACTCCCCCACCCTTCCGCACATAATCCAGAAAGGCTGCGTTGGTGGATTCCGGCCATGCGTCGCCGTTGTAATCCAGCACAACAAGCCGGTAGGCTGAAAAATCGGGCTGAAAGGATGACATATCTTCTCCTTTGGCTGGAGAAACGGCCACATCGACCTGAAACAGGCCGCTTTCGGTCAGTATCTGCCGGAGGAGCTGATGACTGTCCTTCCAATTGTGGTTATTCTGTCCGGTGACGATGAGCGTCTTAACAGGTGGTGAAGCTTGCGCAAAGGTGAAGCAACACCACCCTGTCAACATCAAAATTATTCTTCTACACATGTCGTTGGGATGTTAAAATGTCATTGACCATGGCGTTCTTAGATATCCCGCACGCATTCTGTCGGCTTCTTCGTCGTCTATGAACTTCTCTGTTGCCGGATTCCAACGCAGTGGACGCTGCAACTCGTAGGCGAGGTTGGCAAGGAAACAAACCGTTGCGGTGCGATGTCCGATTTCTGCGGTACAGATATTCGGTTTTCGCGTTTTGATGCTGTCCAGCCAGTTATTGTAATGATCGTCGCTTTCATAGAGTTTGATTTTATCGTCGGAGAACTGGTGGGAAAGCAGATTGGCAGGCAGTGTTTCAAAGATGCCGCGACTGATGTCTATGATGCCTTTCGTGCCGATGAACCGCACGGCGTATCCCCGCCCGAATTCTTCGTGCGTCATTATCGTGCCGTTATCATAGACGAAAGTGAGAGGGGTGTTTTTTCCGGGCGGATTAACGGAGGAAGGGCCGCTGTCGTCCTTTCCAAGTCCCCATTGGGCGATATCGAACATGTGCGCCCCCCAGTCGGCGGTCATACCGTTACCGTATTCCTTGTAGTTTCGCCAATTGGGATAGACGTCCTTTTCGATGGGAGGCGCCAACTCGGCGTTAAATTCGTTGTACACGGCAGGCCCTATCCAAAGATCCCAGTCAAGTTTTTCGGGTTTGGTTTCCGGCAGCAGGTCGTATTTTTTCGGCGGAGGGCCGCAGCATACCTTCACTTCCTTGACGTCGCCGATATGTCCGTTTCTGACCAGCTGGCAGGCGTGGCGAAAGTCTTTCCTCGACCGCTGCATGTTTCCCGTTTGATTGATGCGTTGATACTTTTCGACCGCCTGCACCATCAGGCGTCCTTCTTCGATACTGTGGGAGTAGGGTTTTTCGCAATAAATGTCTTTGCCGGCTTTTGCCGCTTCAATGACGTTGATGGCGTGCCAGTGGTCGGGAGTAGCGATGATTACCGCATCAATGCTTTTATTGCCGAGCAGTTCCCTGAAATCGCGGTACAGTTTCAGTCCTTTTGCCGACGAGCCGGCTTTTTGGTAAGCCTGTTCCATGTCGGTTTTGAATTTGTCCAACTTCACCTGATATACATCGCATCCTGCAATGATTTTGGCTCTTTTGGCAAATTCGAGCGCCAAGTATTTCCCCTGTTTGCCGGTTCCTATCACGCCCAGCGTAATCTGGTCGCTGGGCGCAAGAAATCCCCGTCCCAGCACATGTCGCGGGATAACGGTAAAAGCGGCGGCCGCTAATCCTGTCGTCAGAAATTGTCGTCTGGAAACAGAAGTTTGATCATTTGTTTTCATATTGATTGTTCTATTTAAAAGTCAAAAGACCATCAACATGGTTTTGTTGACGTTCCGGGTAAGGGTATGGCTATATACCGGCTCATGTCGGTATTGCCGAGATGCAGTTCCTCCGGCATCAGGTTGAGATCGGAACCGGTCATTTCCTCCCAGCTGATCTGTTTTCCCGTGTAGGCCGATTCTCTCGCCATGATTCCGGCCATAGACGAGATGGCGGTCGTTTCGGCATTATTAACCACCGTGCCGCTACGGATGTGGTTCACCAGATCCATGTGTTCCAGCACATAATCATTGTTTTGTTTGTATTTTTGACTGTTGGCTTCACGGTCAAACTGCCAGACAAGGTTTCCGTCCCAGTCGTGGATGCTCATGTCGCTGCTACGCCAAAAACCTTTGGTGCCTTGTATGATTTCGCCTATGTTGTTACCGCAATTGTCGATCTGACGGGCTTGTACATGCAGGTGGACGTCGCCTTCAAAAACGATGTCGCCGGCAAAATTGTCGTAGATATTGCCGGTATCGCGGCGCAAACGAGATCCCATGCACATGCAACTCACCGGTTTCAGGTGCGAGAACCAGCAGAACACGTCGATGTTGTGTACGCCCTGATCGATGATATGGTCGCCGCAGAGCCAGTTCCATGAGAAGAAATCGCGGAACATGTATTCCATATCCGTCCATTCGGGCCGGCGGCATTTGAAATCCATGTGTCCCTGATTCCAATAGACATTACCGGAGGTGATGCGCCCGATGTAGCCTTCCTGCACCTTCCGGTACGACTCGTTATACGCTCGCCCGTGATGGCGCTGTGTTCCGGTGACGATACACAGATTATTGCTCTGCGCCTGACGTATCCCTGCCATGTAGGTACGGTATCCTACCGCGTCAATGGCGGCCGCTTTTTCCACAAACACGTGTTTGCCCTGCTCAATGGCGTATCTCATGTGTTCGGGATGGAAAAGCGACGGGGTGGCGATGATGACCATATCCACATCGCTTTCGCAGGCTTTTTTGTAGGCGTCGAAACCGATGAAACAGTGATCGTCGGCTATTTCGTTGTTTTTGTCTTTTTTCAGGCTTGCGCGACAGGTTTCTTGCCTGTCTTTGAAGATATCGGCAAGCACCGTGACGGACAGTCCGTCGCCAGCTTCGAGAAAGTTGTACGCTGCGCCTGTTCCGCGCGATCCGCAACCGATGAGAGCTGCCTTGACGGGTTTTCCGTCGATGGCTTTGTCGCCTGTTTCGGGGATATACACTTCGCTTGCCGGACGAAGAGGAACGTATCCTTCCGTCTTGCCGCCGCTGCATGAAGAAAATACCGCACCGGCGCCACATGCGCCGGATGCACCGATAACCGCTGCATTTGAAAGAAATGCTCTTCTGCTTAAATTTGTCTTTGTCATGATATCTTTGTTTTTTAGATTTGAATATTATTGATATGAATCACTTTGCAAAGAAAAAGATTTTTTTGCAAAAAAACAAAGATTTTTTTATAAAAATCCTAAAAAACAATCGCTTAAAATATGTAATGAATATGATAAGCGAATCATGATCCGTTGGATAGAACAGGAAAAATTCAACAGTTTAAAAGAGATCAAAAATACAATAAGCCCAACGTCACGGATGGATTATTTTCCCTGTCGTTTTCGTTCATTTTCAGTGAGCAGGATTTTACGCAGCCGGATATAATGCGGGGTAATTTCCACATATTCATCTTCTTGAATGTATTCCAGCGCTTCTTCGAGCGAAAATTTGACAGCCGGCGCGATGTGCATTTTTTCGTCCGATCCGGAGGCTCTCATATTCGTCAGCTTTTTGGTTTTGGTGAGGTTCAGGCCGATGTCGTCTGCGCGGTTATTTTCTCCCACTACCTGTCCTTCGTAAATTTCCTCGCCCGGTTCAACGAAGAAGCGTCCGCGATCTTGCAGTTTGTCCAGTGCGTAAGCGATAGCGGTACCTGTTTCGATAGCGATGAGCGATCCGTTGATGCGTTTTTCGATATCGCCGCGCATGGCGGCAAATTCAACGAAACGGTGTGTCATCACGGCTTCTCCCGCCGTTGCGGTAAGTATTTGATTGCGCAATCCGATGATGCCTCGCGAGGGGATGCTAAATTCAAGATGGATGCGGTCGCCTTTGGTTTCCATTTTTAGCATGTCGCCTCTGCGTCGCGATACCATCTCAATGACTTTGCCGGAAGTTTCTTCCGGCACGTCGACGGTCAGTTCTTCTATCGGTTCGCATTTAACTCCGTCAATGTGTTTGATGATGACTTTCGGTTGTCCTACCTGTAATTCGTAACCTTCGCGACGCATGGTTTCAATCAACACCGACAGGTGCAGGATGCCGCGTCCGTACACGATAAACGAATCCGCCGAATCGGTGTTTTCCACGCGCAGCGCGATATTTTTTTCCAGTTCTTTGTCCAGTCGTTCCCTGATGTGTCGCGAAGTAACGTATTTGCCGTCTTTTCCGAAGAAGGGAGAGTTGTTGACAGTGAACAACATGCTCATGGTGGGTTCATCAACGGCAATCGTTTCCAGGGGTTCCGGATTTTCATAGTCGGCGACGGTATCGCCGATGCTGAAATTTTCGAGTCCCACCAGCGCACAGATGTCGCCCGAACCGACGGATGCGGTTTTCTTCCTGTTCAACCCTTCAAAGGTCAGCAGTTCTTTAATTTTCGAGCGTACTATGGAGCCGTCGCGTTTTACCAGCGTGATGTTTTGTCCTTCCGTGAGCGTGCCGCGATGCAGCTTTCCTACGGCAATACGTCCCACGTAGCTGGAATATTCGAGCGAGGTGATCAGCATTTGCGGAGTGCCTTCCCGTACGACCGGCGCCGGGATATGCTGAATGATAGCGTCGCAGAGGGCTGTGATGTCGGTAGCGGGATGCCTCCAGTCGGCGGACATCCATCCCTGCTTGGCGGAACCGTACAGGGTTACAAAATCCAACTGGTCTTCCGTGGCATTGAGATGGAACATCAGATCAAACACTTCCTCCTGTACTTCGTCGGGACGGCAATTGGGCTTGTCCACCTTGTTGATAACCACGATAGGCTTTTTTCCCAGTCCGAGCGCCTTTTGCAAGACAAAACGGGTTTGCGGCATGGTGCCTTCAAAAGCGTCTACCAGCAACAATACTCCGTCGGCCATGTTGAGTACGCGCTCCACCTCGCCGCCGAAATCGGCGTGACCGGGCGTATCTATTATATTAATCTTTACTCCCTTGTATTCAACGGATACATTTTTCGCCAAAATCGTAATGCCGCGTTCGCGCTCCAAATCGTTGCTGTCCATGATGAGTTCGCCCGGATTTTCATTATCTCTGAAAAGTTTGCCCAACTTGATGAGATTATCGACTAAAGTGGTTTTTCCGTGATCAACGTGCGCAATGATGGCTATATTTCTAATTTCCGGCATGAATTGGATTTAAATTTTGAACGGCAAAATTAGATGAAAATTTTGAGATTTTCAAACTTATGATTGAATTATGAGTTTTCATTAATATTACGACCATTAAACATTTATTACCGACTTTTCACAATCGCCCCCTTTCAATTGTCGATTACACAAGGGACGCGGAGAAGCGCAGAAGGATACAGAAACAGGGTTTGCCGGTTTTGGCGTTTACCGGAATGAATATGAAAATGACGTAAAGATCCGTGTAAATGAGGTTAATTCTTTTTTTGAGGCGCTATGGGTCAGCGGGCTGTTCCATCCGTGTTTTGTTTCCCGCTTTCTTCCCATCCCTCTTAAAAGTCCCGCAGGGACTTTTTTTAACCACGAAGTCGCAGAAGTAACACAAAGTGTCCCGGAGGGACTTGATTTCCATAACCGCATGTCAACGACATGCGGATGATCAAACACTACGATTTCTGCCTGAAAGGCAGGACTTGTCTTGCCCTGCCCTGCCTTGTCCTGCCTTTCAGGCAGAAGGAGCTATGGAGCGGCTTCCGCAGGTCGTTGACCTGCGGTTATGAAAGTTACGTCCTTTCAGGACGTTCCGCATTCTCCAAAACGATTTTAGACGCACGCCGTGCGTCTCTACAGACGCGCCTTCGTGGAGGTCAGAAGAATTGTTTTTCATAGCACCTCAAAAAAAGAATTAACCCAAATAACTCCGAAGTCGAAGCAAATAACTCCGAAGTCGAGGTAAAAAGCATCGACGTCGAGGTAAAAAGCATCGACGTCGAGGCAAAAAGCATCGACGTCGAGGCAAAAAGCATCGAAGTCGAGGCAAAAAGCATCGAAGTCGAGGCAAAAAGCATCGACGTCGAGGTAAAAAGCATCGAAGTCGAGGCAAAAAGCATCGAAGTCGAGGCAAAAAGCATCGACGTCGAGGCAAAAAGCATCGACGTCGAGGTAAAAAGCATCGACGT